>DASXLG010000205.1 GCA_036496425.1 Terriglobia bacterium
GATGCTCGCCGTAATCAGGACGGAGGCAACCGCGCCCATCGTCGAGATCAGGGTCGCCATCGTCGTTATTGATCCGGAGCGCGCGTGACGCCGGTATTCCCAAAGGCCGAACCAGGCAAACATCCCGGCGGCGGTCATCAATACGAGCGTGATCATGGCCGCATTCTGGTGCAGCTGGACCATGCCGGCAGAAAATGACGGGTTTTTATTGACGATCCGCTGCGCTTCCGCACCCGAGATGTACGTGGGCAGAACCGCCATCGTAATCAGCACCAGCACGCCGTAGGCAAACTGCTTGATGCCTTCGTCTTTTTTGTAAATTCCCGCGGCCAGAAGCAGGAGACCTGCAATCGAGCCCAGCGAAGGAACGTGGTTCAAAATGATATGTACGTGTGCAAGATTCATGAAATGTCTCTAAAGCCTATTCCCGACTAAGATGGGGTACATCTAACACCATCTTCGCGGCCTTTGGCAAGACGTCATTCAACGGTGGAAGGTCTACCGTTTCTTGTAAACGAGAACGTTGTCGACCGCCTTGCCGTCAGTGCCAACGCCGCTCTGGGTGACGGTTCGGTTCTTCCCGTCGGGCGAAATCTCACATTTTTCGATCATCAGCTTTTTACCTTTCAGATAGCTGATCCGTTCGACGGGAACCACAAAAAGCACAAAACATGAGGTCATTCGTAATGTTTTCGTGCCTTTTGTGTTCTGCTATGTGCCCTTTGTGGCTATTCCCCGCTTTTGTCCAGCATCCGCTGATATGCAGCCGAATAGAATTTCAGCTTCTCAACGGGCGGCGCCGCCTCGGCTTGCACGGTATCACCGAGCACCATCACTTTGCTGTTGAGGTCGCGGTACTGCGGCCAGTTCGGCAGGCCCGGTCCATTCGGATCCCCTTTGGTAATGAAGTTGATCCAGTACGATGACATCGTCGCCGCCAGCTTCGTGTCGACGTCGTTCCAGGTCTGGGTCGCCTGTCCCTTCGGGTTGTTGAACGCGTAGGAAATCTCGGCGGTGTGCGTGGCGCCATTCGGCGACGGTTGCCCGTTCAGCGTCGGGATACGCGTGAAGAAGTAGGTGTAGGCCTTCTTCCCTGCTTTGGCCTGTGCCGCGGCCCACTGCCGCATGTTCCAGGTGATTTCTTCAGCGCAGGCCGCATGCGCCGCCGGCTGCGCTTCTGCATCGGAGGTCACTCCGTACAGTTTTGTATAGTCGCCTGCGGCGTCTCCAAACTTGCGTTGAGCGTTGGTCTTGAAAGCGTCGAGCGTCATTCCGCCGCGGCCACCGCCGCGGCCGACAAGACCGGCAGCCGGCCCGCATATGCCGAAGTTCGCTTCGTCCTTGTTCGAACCGGTGAGAACGTCCACGGCGTTTTGCTTTCCATGCATAAAGGTCATCGACAGGTCTTCGGGAATGACGTAGCCGTCAACAATAAGTCCGGAGCCGCCAAGGCCGCCGAGCTCGGCCAGCGGCTTGGAACGCAGTTCGGCGATGGTCTTCACGCCGAGCGTGGTCATCGCCTTGGCGCCATTCTCTTGAGCCTGCGCGGAAGTAGTCATGCGCGCCATCGTCAGACCCATCCAGCCGCCGCTCTCCGCGATCGCCCGGTGAAATAGGCCTTTCGCGTGGGGCGAGCCGACAAGCGCGCCGATCATGATTGCGCCGGCCGATTCACCCGCGATGGTGACGTTATTCGGATCGCCGCCAAACGCGCCGATGTTCTTCTTCACCCATTGCAGCATCGCGATCGCGTCCATCATCCCGTAATCACCCGAAGCGTTGTGGCCCGACTCCTTCGCCAGTTCCGGGTGCGCGAAGAAGCCGAAGACGCCGAGCCGGTAATTGAAGGTGACGATTACTGGTCCCTTCGAAGCGAGATTTTCGCCGTCATACCAGGCCTGGCCGCCGGAGCCGCCGGTGAAACCGCCGCCATAGATCCAGACCATGACGGGACGACGGTCGTTGGCGCTATTGGCGCTCGTCCAGACATTCGCATACAGACAGTCTTCGCTGCGCGCAGGTTCCCGGGCGGCAGCTGTCTGGGCCGGCGGGGCCGCCGCGCCGCCGCCGCGCCCCCCTCGCCCCCCGCGTCCCTGGGCAGGCGTTCCTGCAATGCAGGGCGCACCGAACGCATCCGCCTTTCGGACCCCTTCCCACTTCGCCACCGGCTGCGGCGCGCGCCACCGATTCTCACCCAGCGGAGGCGCTGCAAAAGGTATGCCCTTGAAGACGCGCACGGCCGGCTGGCCGGTACTGGAGGTACCTGCGAGGACTCCCGCATCGATCCGTACCTGTTCCGGAATCATTGCGGAGGCGTTCGCGGCCGCGACCAGCGCCGCTACGACGATGAAATATTGGACTCGCTTCATGTGTTCTCCTTTTTACCGAGCTGGGTGCCAGCATGATATAGCAAGTCACAATGTTGCGGATTCAAACTAAGAGATCAGCCTCTGGTCAGGCGACCTTCAGAACAACCTTGCCGTGGGTTTTGCCCGTCTCGCTGAGTTCCTGCGCCTTCTTTGCCTCATCGAGAGACATCGTTTGCGCGAGCCTCGGCTTTACGGCGCCACTTTCGACAAGCGCGGCGAGTTCGGCGAGATCTACTGCGTTGCGCCTCATCACCATGTGCACGGCCCGGATTCCGGATCGCTTCGCGGCCGCTTCATCAACCTGCTGAACGGTGGTGATGAGAACACCGCCTTTTTTCACGACAGCGAAAGACCGTTTAAAGGTGTCTCCTCCGACAAGATCGACCACCGCGTCCATCTCATTCGCTTTATCTTCGAAGCGTTCCTTCTTGTAGTCGACGATTTCGTCGATTCCCAACGACTCCAGATATTCGATGTCGTCGCCGGTTGCCGTACCGATCACCTTCGCGCCCAGGTTCTTGGCAATCTGCGCAGCAAAAGAACCGACTCCCCCGGCGGCGCCGTGGATCAGGATGGTCATCCCGGGATTGGCCTGCGCATGATCGCGGATAAGCTGCAGAGCGGTTAAGCCGGCGGTTGGTAATGCCGCTGCCGTAACGTCGTCCATCGATTTCGGCATTGCCGCTACTGCCGATTCGGATGCGGCAGCGTACTCGGCATAAGTACCATGCCCGAATCCGAACACCCGGTCGCCGATCGCGAAGCGTTTTACCGACGTTCCGCTTTCAACGACTTCGCCTGCGAAATCCTGTCCCATGGTCAGCGGAAACGATGCGGACATAACTTGTTTCAGATAGCCTTGCCGAATCTTCCAGTCCACCGGGTTTACACCCGCATCACGAACTCGTACGAGTATCTGGTCATCAGAAATGGTGACGCGTGGAACGTCTTCGACCTGGAGTGCCCCTGAATCACCATATTCGTGAATCCGTATCGCTTTCATTTGTAACCTCCATCAAAAACAGAGACAGTCTCAAACGAGACTGTCTCTGATAGCACAAGGGCTGCAGAAGGAGATCTCCAGACAGAATTCAGTATCGAAGGATATTATCGTTCGCCCCAGCTGATGAGTAAACCGGCTGTGGCTTCAGGCCAGGTCGGCGCGGAGTGGTAAAAATTCGGAATGGTCCTTCCTCGAACATCCACGCGGAACCCGAGCGGCCCCCAGAGATTCATCGCTTTGAGTCCGCCGCCGTAGTTGAATGTTAAGAAAGTGTCTCCGTCGCTGATGAGTTTTGTCGGAGCCGAATTGGCCACGAGAGTTCCACCAGGACCCGCCACCAGCCCTCCGCCTTGGAGAAAGGCCGAGTCTCCATGTCGGACTTCCGCCGTCAGTCCGCCGACGCCGCCAACGAGATAGGGACTGAACTTCGCGCCGAGCACGCGCCGGTTACCAAAGTTCCAGGCCCCGTCAAGGTCATACACCATGGCAAATACCGTGGGCGCCCCGGCCGTTCCGAAAGTAGTTGTACCGGAAAAGTCAGGAGTGTTTCCGGTCTGGAAGTGATTCAAGTACGAGACACCGACTTCCACTTCGCCGCCGCCACTGAAAATAAGTCCCCCTTTGAGGCCGAAAATGCCTTGTGCCAGGATCTTATTGTCATTAAAAGAATTCATTCGCATAGGCCAGATGCCGCCCGCGTTCATGTACAGTTCCGCGCTGGTACCAGGCCCGTTGCCGGTGGTCCTGGGCAGCGCCTGTGGTGCGCAAGGCGCGCTACAACTTTGTGTAGATGTGGACGTTGTATCTGTAGTGATTTGTGTTTGTGTTGTGTCCGTTGTGGTCTGATCGGACGTCTGAGCATGCAAGGTCACTGCAAAAAAGATACCGGAAACAAACAGAACGATTGCAAGGCGCATTTCCAGTTGAGCTCTCATTCAGTCTCCTCCTTACGGCATTCCAGACTTCACAGAAGTCTCCTCCATTTCGTATGGCATGCGTCATTCCAACTGGTATTGATTAATTGGACGTGGATCGAGAACGGAGAATCCTCCCTGTTTTTCCAACGGGTCAGGCCAGAAGTCTGGTTTCACGGAAGGAACGGAAAGATGTTTGCTCAGTGTGCGTAATTCCCCGTCGGATTCCGCCACGCGGAGAATTGCAGGAAATTGGCTGGGTTCTCAAACAGAGCGTGTGAGCGACTGCGTACACTTTGCGATAGGGCGAAGCATCAATAGATGCACGGCAGGGGGTCGCTCACACGGCCTGTTCATCCGCTATCGATTTTCCCTTATTCTCGCAGCCTCCGTCCGGCTGTCCACTATTCTCATCAATAGACTGGCCAGACTGATCATTTCGGCGGCTTCTTTGGGATCGCTGAGAGTTACATGCCGATGGCTCGAAGGATTTTTGAACACTCCGACTGCACCGGCAAAGAGCGCGCGCATTGCCTGCCGTTCTGCTTCAGGTAACGCCATGTCTGTCAGCGGTCCGGAATTGCGATCAAAAGCCTTTTCGATGAGGTCCGTTCCCAGATCCGTCGCTTGAAATTCACCTGCCGTTCGCACTGCAGTTTCGACCTCTTTGAAAGCCTGAAACACAGCTGTTTCATATTCGCCGCGGACAAAGTCGGGCCATACGCGATCGGCGATAACAGGATGAAGCGACTCCCTCGGAAGAATGCTCGACTTTCGAAATGCCGCGAGATCCTGACGGCCTTTGAGCTTTCTTCCACGCCGTGAAATAAGATACGCATCATCCTTTGTTGCGATCAGAAGACCTTCTCGAACAAGCCATGCCCACGCCTCGAGGAAAGCACTGTCAACCGCTTCTTGTTTGTAGTGTTCCCGAATCCTTGACATGAAATTACTCAGCCGCAGATCCTGAGAACTGCCGGTTGAAAGACTTTCCAGAAGATAGCCACCCAATGCTTCCGGCTCCAGGTCGATGACGGAATCCACCGTTGGAAGGGTTTTTGTGACCTCCGCTCCCATAGCCGGCTCCATCTGTTTTTCCGGCGGCGGCGTGATTTTTTCAGGCTGTGCGATGACCGGCGGCGGCACTTTCGCACGGACCCAGCGGTCACCCTGTTCGTCGACTATCGAGCCATCTTCGATCCTTGCTTTCGACGTGGGTCTGCGAGCAACGAAGAGCGTAATTGCGCCACCGCTGATTTCGTACGTCCCCAGGACCTGGGAATCTTCAAACAGGACATAAGTCCCGCTGGGTCCCAACTCCAGGTAATACGAACTGTTTTTCTCGTGAACGTACTTTCCGGCAACTTGAGCGTATTGATCGTCGTTATGATGCGAAAAACCGGTCGGCTGTCTGGGCACTATAGACACGGACTTTTACCTCGTGGGTGATTATAAAGCGAACTCGCTGGCGTCATCAAAAAAGCCCTGCCCGAGGGAAGGCTGCTCCGTGCGGCATTCGACTGCGATGCCATCTGAGAATTTGCCGTGAATCTCAACTCAGGTCGAGGAGTAAGATTTCAAGCAATTGCTCTTCATGGATGGCATGGCCAGCTTCTATCATGGCCCGACTCAGATCCGGATCCCATGACGCCTCAATGGGAGCTCCTGCGAGGGATAGGCTACCCGACTCACGACAGTAGTCATTCACCGAGAATCGCCATGGTGTGAATCCATGCCTTCGATAAAGCACGTTAGCGATCTGTATCCCTGGCCAATCGAAATCTCCATGATAAGCGAGCGCGACACCCGATTCAGTCAGGCGTTCAAGCAGAACCCGGCACGCGGTCCGTGGTTGCCCCTCCGTACAGACGATCGGCGCACTCTTTGGACCAAGCTGGCTGGCCGCCGCTGCAACGACGGTCGGGTTTTCGCAAATATAAACAGTGCGATGTTTCGCTGCGTCGAACACCGGCATCTCCCGGAGAAGCTGGCGCGTGCTCAACCGATAAGGTTCGCCAGCTTCCGAATGAAGACGCAAAGCGTGGGCAGTGATTCCGCCAGAACAACTCATGAGATTCAACGTGAGTACAGGCGCACTGAGCTCGTCGCAAAGCAGGCCAAGGCTTGCCCAAATGTCACGACGGTCCTCCATTTCACTGTCTGAGGCGAGCTGCGTTATTAGTGACGCAAGTGGCCGTCCTGCATCGAGAGCATGACTGTCGCCGGTCGAAACAGCGGCGAGTTCGGCAATCGGAATTCCCTTGGCTGGCAGCCGTCTAGCAATAGCAATGGCGGATATCAGAAGCTTATTCGCCGATTCCGGATCGCCGCCGAGTCTTCGCAGCAAACCCGTCCGTTCCAACCGCTCGATCCATATAACGAGGTGTGCGTCATCACGTATACGCTCGCGTGCTTCATCGAAAAGTCTGTGCCAGCGTTCTTCGAGCACGCGCCGTTCGTCGCGAAGATTCCGGATGGGACCTGCCAAACCTTCGACCGCCTCGCCGAGCGATGCACAGATCTCGCCATGACGGAGAAGACGTTCCAATTCCGGAAGTTTGACTGCGATGGCGCTGCCAATTTGAGCAGGTTTCCCAAACAGCTTGCAGATCGCGTCTCGCTGGGCGGGTGCGGGATTCGTTAAAACGATGCGGCCTTCAAGAAGTTCGCCGCGCTCGAGCTTCCGGCGCAGCCGATCAACGAGCCATCGCAGTTCCGGCTTGCCAAGAGTTGCCCGCAACCGTTCCAGATCAGATGCCATCATTGGATTCGTTTCCGGCGGACTACCCATCACGAACTTTCTCGTTTCCATTCCAAACCCAGCGCGTCAAGCAAACCGCATCGATTCCGGGCCGCGTTGAGAGTTGGTAGATAGCAACGCCGCGAAGGGTCGAATAACACGCCCATTCCCGCTCGCTGGTCATGATGAAATCCAGATCGAACGATTCCAGAAAACCCATACACTTCGCGCGCATGTCGGTGTCAATTCCAGCAAAGGCCTCATCCAGCAGAATCAGTCGCGGCGCAAGCGGGTTAGCGCTGCGATAGTACGCAGCGGCGGCCGCGAACTGAGGGAGGGTTAATGCGATAGCCTTTTCCCCGCCAGATCCAGTGCCGTGAGTGCGTTTAGTCAAAGGTTTCCACTGGCCATCCTGAGAACGTTCGACCCCAAAATAGTGCCACTTCCGGTAATCGAGCGCGTCAGTTAGTGATTCCTGCCATGTGGCGGCGTCGGTCTCCGCACGCTCTACCCGAATCTGCTCCTGAAGGAAGCTGCCAAGCATCTGCCGTTCCGCCACAGACCAGGTCGCAGTGCTGCGCATCAGCCTCTGACGAGCTTCCGGAAGTCCGGCCGGTCCGTCTTCACGCGCCTTCCACACAAAGCGGAGCTTCATTCCGGTACTGGTGGGACGCGCTTCCAATTCGGCGTTCATGTCGCGAATTAGAGCTTCGCCGGTATGCAAAAGATCGTGAAGATGACCGGACACTTCTCCGATCAAGTGATTCTCCAGTATCTCCCGCTCGCGGGCCTGGAGCAGGCTTTGCCGGGTTGAAACCTCTTCAATCAGCCACCCGCGTAACTCTTCGATGCTTCGTTCCATCGAGTTGTGCGTCACCGTCGCAACGAAGACATCTCCTGACCACAGGCCCGCCGGCCGGCAATACTGCGCGAGCAGAGCATTGGATATTTCCTGAAAATGTCCGGCTATCTTGTTTTGATTCCGCTCCCAAACGGCATCGGAACTGTCGATCTCCGAAAGAACGGCAGCTGTTTCCCGCGCATTCTCGATCGCTCTGGTCGTCGACCACGAGGACGCGTCGACATCGTCCAGCGACGAAACAGCAAGGTGCAACAGCCGCGTTTCGGCGAACGCCTTAAACCATCGTATGGATTCGTCACGGATGGACGTATTGTTCTGGAATTCCTGCTTGTGGAGCATCAAAGCTGTCTGAAAACCAGACAACTCGCTCTCCAGTTTTGCTTTCCGATCTACGGATTCTTCCTGGTCTTTCCTGATTCCGCTTCGATACTTTCGCGCCGCCTCCAGGCGATCGGTAATCTCCCGGGCAGTCGCGCCGACAGATCTTTCGAGCGTATCGCGAGCCGCTACCGCGGCATTCGCTGAGAGTGAAGCGTCTCTGTACGTCTGCTCCTGCCGCTCCTCGAATTCGCGAGCTTCCGCTGCGAGCAGGCCGGCGCGTTCAGCCTCGGCAGCAAGCTGCCTGCTCATCTCAAGCGTTGGCCACAATGCCGCAAGGGTTTGTAAATAGGCGCCGATTGCGTCCTCGAGTTCCTGAATTCGGTCGGCCCATTCCGAAATCCCCAAATCCGAAGCATCTGCATCTCTCTTTTCGATGGATTGCGCGAGGGCCAGGCGGCATTCGGAAGTTCGTTGTTCGGCAGCCATCACACGTTCGCGAAGTTCCGCAATAGCCCGCGCGCTCGCGCCAAGCCGGGCATGAAGATTCCGGATTTCATCGTCAGATGGAGCGGCCACCGCCTCGCGTCTTAACGTCTCACGCCGCAAAACCATTTGGGCGAAAGCCCGATCGATTCCGGCAATCGTCAGGCGGACTTCCTTAATTTCCGCGGCAATTTCAGCCATTCGTTGCAGCCGTGCTGTCTCACGCGCCGAGTGACCGATATGCCGTACTTCGGGTTTTGACCAGGAACCGCGCAAAGGCCCGAGCTGCCACGTCCCATTCGGATCGACCCAGATATGGCCGGAACCGGCATGCGCGCCGATGTGAAGTAGAACAGCACGAACGGCTTCCCCTGAAACTGTTGCGGCGCGGCTGTCGGCAGGATCGATGGACGGCGCAAGAAGATGGCCGACATGGCTATCTTCAGGAGGCAAGGGACTCTGGCCCGCGGTTACCAATGTGTCACGTATCTCCGCGTCGAACAGTGTTCCTTCCGGAGTTACCCAGGCATCAAGCAGTCCCGAAGCTTCAAGGGCCGCCTCGATACCGGCTCTCTGACGCGGATCAATGCCATCGACAAAATCGCACACGAGCCAGAGGGGCGCACCGGGACGATTGATACGTGACGCCTCATCGCGAGTGTGGGGAGCCGGCGGCGGCAGGTGGCTTCCTTCTCCAAGGCGCTCGTATTCGGATTCCCACTCGGAGAGCTTGCCAGCCCAATAAGATCGCTGTTGAAGCAACGCTGCCTGTGAATCGGCCAGGAGCCGGCCTGCCTCCGCTTCTGCGGCGCGAACCGCTTCAGAGACCGGGTTTGGCCCGTCGCCGGACTCACACCATTCCGCCAGAGATCCGGCGACTGCGTCCGAATTGCCGATTCGAAGCTCTATACAGGCGAGCAGCCATTCGCTAAACGATGCAGCCATTTTGGTCGAAGCCCGCAAAAGATCACTCCGAAACTGCCGCTGTTCGTCGAGACTGGTTTCAAGAATCCCTCGCAGATTGGTTTCCGACTCAGCCGCGTGAGTGAGTTTTTGCCTCGAAGATTCAATTTCGCTGTTCAGCTTTCGGATATGCGCGGCCTTCCTCCTCTGCGCCTGTGCCGCCTGCTCGATGAATTCTTTCTGCAATTCAGCTGCACTATGCGCTGCGCCAAGACCGGCCTGCTCCGCTTTCTTCGCGGCATCGGCGCTGACGCTCTGCAATTGCCTGCTTGCCTGCTCAGCGCGTCCGGCGGCCTCTGCCTTTTGCCGGTCTCGCTCTCTTTTCCGCTCGCCGGCGCGGCCCAACTCGTCCTTCGCCGTTTCCGCCTCGTGCTCGCGCCGACTCGCTTCTTGCACGGCTTGATCCAGAGCCTGCGCATCTTTCATTTGCGGACTTTCGAGCAAGGTTGCAATCTCGGATTCGATCTCCGTTTCGCGCCTCTTGATTTCTTCGATCCGCTGAGACGCAGATGCAAGCGCCTGAGTGACGCGATGAATATCCGATTCCGCCTTGTTGATGTCTCGCATACGCGCCTCGTACGCCGATTGCGCCGACCGAACAGAATCGGCTCGGCGCTTTGCTGCGATCTGCAAGTATCGCCGATAGTCCCTGAGGAATTCCGCTACCGCGCGTTCCGCTGCAGTGTATGACTCCAGTTGCAGCCGGTCCGCTTCCAGGTTGCGGAAAGCTTCGGCAACTTCGGAAAGGATCGCAGGAGAAACCGGCTGGAGCGCTTCGCTGAGCGTGCTCGAAAGATCCTTTTCATCGAGATGACGCGTCAATTGGGGCCGACGGAGTTTGACAAGCAAGTTCAGGAGGGTTGGATATCGATATTCGCCCAGTCTGAACAAAGCTTGATCGACGGCCTTGCGGTATTCACCTGCCGTGCCGAAGACGCTGCCATGGGTTCCTATTGCATCGTGAAGCCGATCCTTTCCCAGAGGCTGCCGGAATTCATTCTCCAGGTGCAGATCGCGGCCGATTCTCTGCGCCGTGATAAAGAACCAACGGTTGACTCCGCTTCTGCCTTCCGTGGCGCTCAGGCCACAGCCCAGCGTGAGAAAATACTGCTGTCCGGCGTCATCGCGGCGGCCGAACTCGATCCATGTGTAGCCGGTCCGCTCCGTATAACGGCCCATCAGAAGATTCCATTCAATGCGCTTGGCGGCGTCGGCATCCGGTTCAAGACGATGCGCGGCTGTTTCTCCTTCGAGTAGAAACGGAAGCTGGAGAGCAAGCACACGTGATTTACCGGTTCCATTGTTCCCGCGAAGTAGCAGGCGGCCTTTCTCGTAATGAAATTCCTCGCGGTCGTATTTGTAGATGTTCAGAAGCCCGCTGCGAACAGGCTGCCAACGAAGATTCTGTGCAGCTGGAAGAGGACGCGCCGACGAATCATTTTCTGAATCCGCCGTTCGACTCATCGATCGCTGCCTCCTGAAGTGAGCGTTCCGAGGACATAGCGAGCAATCGCCGGAAGCGGCGCCACTCCTCCTTCGTCAGTTCTTGAGGCTTCGCCCTGGCGGGCTCGCGCTTCGCGCCGCACGAGACGCAGCGCGGCCAGCCGGTCGAGCGTTCGTTCAACGATGTCAATCTCGGCTCCGGCTTCACGCGCGTCGCGCCGCCAATGCGAACGATGCTCTTCAATTAATTCCGCCGTGTACCGATGAAGTTCCGTAAGGCTCACTGTCTGTCCGGGCCTCTCTTTTGCATGCCCGGCCAGGTACTCGGCCAGAAGGAGGGCCGCGTGACCATACGTTCCTTCCTCAGGCAGTCCGATATCGGTGAGGTCGCCGGTAGGATCGAGCATCGCGATACCTTCACGCCGAATCTCCGGAACAAGACCTGTTGCCTGTGAGATCTGACTCAGCAGGAAACCGCGCTGGCTGGCGAGGTAGGCCCGCTCGTCCGCGGACAGTTCGTCAAAATACAGTACTGGATTGTCTAGCAAACGACGCACCAGTGCGGAACGGATCGTCCGATTTCTTCCTTCGTCCGAAGTGGATGCAAATTCCTGCGTCAGGCGCGCTGTGCGCTCTCGCCTGACCGAAGCAGCAATCGTCGACGGACTGTTCGGCAGGTTCAACATCGCCGTCAGTGCCGGACGATTGATGTTGTAAAGCACATCGCCGGATTGATTCAAATACTGCTGCTCGTCTCCGTGGATTCGCCGCAACACTCCAAAATCGATCAGCAGCCGCACGACATCCACCATGTCTCGCCGCTGGTCCTGCGATTTCAGATCGAACTGAATGCCCGCCTCTTCAAATGCCGGGTCCGAGGCCATAAATTCCATGGCTCCGTCCGCCAGTCTGCCCAGAACAATCTGACGTTCAGCCTGTTCCAGCGTTGCAAGGGCGAAGCAAAGCAGAACATAACGGCGCTTCGTGAATGGCGCGCCTTTATTCGGGTCCACCGCTGGGCGAGTGCCATCGGCCAGATCGGACGGCGTCTTTCGCAGACGTGCGATTTCACTGTCGATCTGGAAATTCCAATCCGGATGCCGGCTGAACCATTCCTTCAGCCATTGCGCGTGACGGCGCACAAGCAGATAAGCTTCGGCATGAGCGCCACTCGCACAGAGGAGCGGCTGTTGCAGGATGGCACGCATGGCGCGCTGCCGCTCCGAATCAAGCGATGCTGAAGTCGGGGATGCTGCCGGCGTCATGTTGCTCCTGAAACAACTGTTCAATCGTGATGGCGTGATCAGGTCCGGAAAAGTCTCCGGATGGTGCGCGGATGATCGCTGTACCTGAGTTGGGCACAGGCTCCAAAGTGATCCGCAATGCCCCGTCACTGGAAACGATTTCGACCGAGTCCTGAGGCCGTGATTTCATCGCAAGCGCTTCCCCGAGGATTTCCAGAAAGAGATCGAATTCGGCGGTATCGAGTTTTCCAATCTCCGACAACAGAATGCGCTTGCCCTGTGCCAGAACGCGGCGTGCGCGCTCGATTTGAGCCGACTCTTCTGCGGCGAACCGCGCCAGAAGATCTTTCTCCCGGCTTCTGTCAACGATGGCACTCGAGCGTCCTTTTTTTGTATGGGAACCGGTTGTACGCAGGCGCACGGATATCTTCATTGGAGGCGCTTCAAACCAGCTCGTGGCCGACTGCACCCCCGCCGCATCGAGCAAATCCAGGGTCTCGTCGTTGGTCATCAAATGCCGCGATGCATGCAACCCGAACGCGGCCCGCCACAGACAGTGAGCATCGGATTCCGTTTCCGCTTCGGCGAACCATCCGGCGAGAGTCCGAAGATCGTTGACCCTGTCGATTCGCGTCACACGCCGGTCGTTGATGTTGGCAACGGCCGTTAACAATGCCGGGATTGCTGAAAGAGCACGCGCCCGCAATGTCTCGGCATGAGATGGCACGTTTCCATTACCTATAAACCACGACCGGAGGCCTTCCCAGCGGTCTTTCCAGTGAAGCGCGGCCGACTGCAGATCCTCAGGGGTTGCATTCAGCAGATCCGCAACTTCACGTCTGGCGGCACCCGTCAGAAGTCGATCCACTCCAGCGCTCTCGATGCGGCGAAGTCCGGATGCAATTTCGTCGGCAGCGATGACGAGTTCGCCGACGAAACGCTGCAGATAATCGATCAACCGCTCTTTATAGAGAATGAATTCTTCGATTTCGATTCGTTGGAGATCAATGCGGCGCTGCAGCCCGCTCATGAAAATCTGCGCCCTGCGGGTCAATTCCTCGAAACTCAAGCAGAGTGTCCGGAGCGCAAGAGTAGTTTTGGCGTCATCGATTTCTGCGGATTCAGCAAACCGGGCAAGTTCTTCAAGCAGACTGCGAATGTCGGCTAACGCCGCCGTCTGCAGTTCGCCAGGCTGGAGGATGCTTTCTTCGTATGCTGTAACAGCGCGCTCGGCCGCTTCACCTCTCACGGTGATCTGAAAGAGATAGCGGCGTCTCAGGAAATCTTCGACAGTGGTGACGTCGGCCGTGTCCGGATGAGATTCCAGATTTCCCCATTCGCAGAGTTGATTCAGCAAAGCTTCGGCTGCCGGAAGATCCAGAGGCTCAGCAACAGGGGGCGGGCCAAAACCCGCCAGTACGTCTGCCGGACGCAGGTGCAGCGCAAATCGTTCCTTTGAATGCATGAAGACCCGCATTACTGCGCGGTACAGCGGGGCCTTTTCCGCAGTGACGTACTCAAACACCTTCAGCTTTTGAGGCGTATTCATGGCTTCCGGAAATTACCACCAATTCCCATACCTTCGCAGTTTTTTGGCGGAGATCGGAATCATGTCTTCGGCATGGGACACATGGGGTCCCAAACTGAGTGCCTGAGGAGTACAGAGAAGGCTTGTAGAATCTGTAAGGAGAAGCCGTTCGCCGGATGGCAGCTTTTGAGCAATCGCGCAAATTGCTGATAACAAAGAGCGGGAGACCGGGATCGAACCGGCGACGTCCAGCTTGGGAAGCTGGCATTCTACCGCTGAATTACTCCCGCTTGCTTGCGAATCAGCTATATCGTTCAAAATAAGCTGATCTTATTGGTTTCTATCTAAACTATCCTGTCCGTGCTATCTACCAATTTTACCCCCTGTCTGACTGAAAAATGGACACCAAAACCGACACCATGGATTCAGAGAAACTCGCGCATTCCATTGCCAGAGAATATAACACACTACGAATTTCAACTTAGAGGCACACGTCGGCTGCACACGCCTGGACCCTTTTGCGTCTCGCCGGCCTTCTCGCTTATCCGCCTTTTGGCTATTCCCGTACCCGTTGGGTAAAACCTGTCAAACGCAGTTGACGGAAACATCAGAAAAGGTATATGACAATTGTAATGTAAATGAGTAACACACAACGACTTCCGCAGTGGAGATGCACAGTTCCGGTTCCGCTGGATTCAAAAGTCCTGCGAGCCGTCGAGCAGAAGATTGCCTCCTGTGAGTCGTGCACGCCGGACACGGCAGAAGTGCCGTTCGATTTTCTTCTGGACTGCCTTACAGGCTGCGACCCGGAAACGACCGACTATGTCCTGCCGGAACCTGTCCATTGTCCCCGTTGTGGCGTTGCCGTCCGTGCCGGCTATTGGCGGTGGTCCGATTCAGCAGACGAAGGGCGCACGGTATTCATCCTGCCCGGTACATTGATCACCCTCAAAGACGAGTAAACTTCGACGTTTCTTCATCTCTTCAAATGATGCAATGAAGAAATGAAGAAATGATCCAATGATCCAATGGTCTTAAACAGGATTACCGCCCCTGAAGAACCCGCAACCGCCGCAGCTGCTGGTCTTTGTCGGCTTCATAAAGCAATTCATCCGCCTGGTCGGGCGGAGTCTGGGTTGAAGTGCGGCCGATCGTGCAATCGATATTCGGCAGGGAACGCCGTGTAGCGGTCTCTTGCAAGCGCGATCGGATCCGGCTCACAAGCTCCGGATCGTGCTCTCCAGCCGGATCCAGAAACAAGACGGCAAATTCGTCTCCGCCATACCGGCCGACGACGCCGGTTTCGCCGCACAGCTGGTTCAAGGTATCCGCAACCGCGCGAAGCACCGCGTCTCCGGTGGCATAGCCGTATTCATCATTGATATGTTTCAATTGGACGATATCCAGTACCAGCAACGCCAGGGCGGTCTTGCGGCGGCGCGCGGCGCTGGCGAATCGCTTATACAGGTCCCGGAACGCCCGCCGGCTTGGAAGGCCGGTCAGTGCGTCCGGCGCGCACCTTCCGACCAGGCTGTCCGTGGTCTCAAGACGATCCGCCAGAATTTCCTGCAGGGCCAGACGGAGATTGGCAGAGTTTCGCAAAGAATTGAGAAGCTCGCCCTTGAGGATTTTGAGACACTTCGTTTCATCTACGGCAAAAACCGTTGCCGATCGGGGTAAATCGGTCAACACGCCGATCTCGCCAAACGATTCCCCGGCGCCAAATTCTCCCAACACGATATCGACGCCATTCTCCTGACCCATCTGGACAACGCGAACTCGTCCGGACAGGACCACGTACACGCTGTCGCTCAACTCGCCCTGGTGGACAATATCGCTACCGGCGAAATAGGTGTGCTGTGTGCCGCTGCTCGATAACCGAACCAGTTCAGCCGGCGAGAGCGAACCCAGAACGGAGCTCGAGGCCAGGAAGGCATCAAGGCTGACATCGGCCGGTTTCGAATCTTCCTTCGCGGAACGCTGAGGCTCTTCAACCGCGTCAATACTATTCGAACCCGCCTGGCAGCGTTCGCTCCACACCCGTACGCGGCAACGCAGCATCTGCACGCTAAAAGGCCTGGCAATATAGTCCGTCGCGCCCGCAGCGCCGGCAGGAGCCTCGTCGTCTTCGGCGGCATCGGTAACGAACAGAACAGGCAGAACCGGATTCCCGCAGGCATTCCTGAGAGATTCAATGGATGACGAGGCTTCGTCTTTCGGCACTCCGACCATAATGACGAGGTCGGGAGACGAATGACCGATGATTGCCAACGCACTCGCCAATTCCGATGTCGAGTTGACGATACAACTCTCCTCCGCCAGGCTCTGCCGGACGGCAACCAGATCCGCCGCATCCGTCGCAAGAACCAGTACCCGGATATTCTGTCGCCGCTCGATTCGAAACGCAGAGGTTCCCTGCGGAGCCGGCACTGTCCTTTGACCCGCGATCTCCAATTCGTGGCGTTCGGCTGCAGCGAAAATTTCAATCTCCGACCCCAGTGACGCCGCCCGCGCACGTGCGCGGTTCTCCAGTTCTTTGATCGCGGTGTCATCGTGCGTCGGATCGTGGTGGAACAGTGCGAGCCGCTTCGCCCCCGCGGCCATGGCGACATCCGTGGCGTAATCGATCGTGCTGTGTCCCCATCCGCGCTTCGACTTGTACTCTTCCGACGTGTATTGTGCGTCGTGAATGACCAGATCCACGTTCTTCAGAAACTCCACATGCTGTCGATCGCCGGGGTGCAGGAACCGGGGGCCCGGCGCGTTCCAGAACGGTTCGTGGTCCGTGACGTACGCGATACTGGCGCTTGCATCGGTAACCCGATAAGCGATCGTCGGCGCAGTGTGGTTCAGATAACGGGTTTCGACCAGAGCGTCGCCAAGGCGGAAAAAACCCTCGCCGACTTCGGTGAAATAAACGCGGCTGCGAAGATCCCGCAGCTTTACCGGAAAATAGGCGTATTGCATCTGACCGGACATGGCGTCCTCCAGATTCCGTTGAAATCCGGACGGAGCAAAAATGTTCAGTTCCACTTCCGGCAAGAACACGAGAGAAAAGAAAGGAAAGCCCTGGATGTGATCCCAGTGCGTGTGGCCGATCAGCAAGTGGACACGCGTGATCGGGGTTCCCGATCGCGCCAACTCCACTCCCAGATCCCGAACGCCGGTGCCGCAATCGAAGATGAGCACAGATCCGTCATTCGCACGCACCTCCACGCATGAAGTATTGCCGCCGTACAAAGATGTCTGTGGCCCGGGCGCAGGAATCGAGCCACGCGTCCCCCAAAATCGGACTCGCATCAGAACACGATCGTCCACTTCTGCTTTTCTGTCAAAGTATAAAAGGCTGATGTCACATTTCGTGACTGAAAGGGAAGTTTACGGGATAGTCTCGGCGTTAATCCGCTGTTTTCAAGGCTCACATTCCCCGCCTTTTCAAGGCGGGGTGGCCGAGCGATCAAACGTTAGAACGCTCGGACGGGGCGGTTATCACCGAACCGCGAAGCGCACCTTATTCTTGTTGAAGTTACTAACCGCCCCGTCTGCGCCGAAAGGAACGGGACCATTTTGTTCATGGCGCAGCCACCCCGCCTTGAAAAGGCGGGGAATGTCCGCCTCATCGACTTTTTCGCAAATCTGGCGGTTCAATTGCAAAGAAGTGAACGCGTTTGCGCGAAAGGAAGAAATGAATCCGAACCGTTTTATAGAGCTTCTGCCGAAAATCGAAGTGATCGCGACGAGCCGTGACAGCGTCTATATCGCTCAGCAACGGGTCACCGGATGCGAAGCCTGCGATCCAACCGCAAGCCGGCCGTTCAGTGGCGTGCTGGACGAGATCACAAAACGGAATGAAGTTCTGACGGACTATTTCCTTTGCGAGCCCGCACAATGCTCCAGATGCTCCGCCCCGATTCTGGAATCCACTCTCGTCAGCCTCGGAAAGTCGGATTCCGTTCCAGCTTTCGAGCTGAATCCTCCTTTAGACGAGGTCGAGGTTGTTTTCGTTGAAGAATCGATGGTCGCTGAAGCCCAGCAGTGGATCGGGTCGTGTGAAGGCTGTTCCGAGCAGGCTGAATACTCGTTCGATCAGATTCTGGATTCCCTGACAGGCTGCAATCCTGCGGTTACGGAATATATCCTTTGCCGAACCGCCCTGTGCCCGCATTGCCGCGGCGAAGTGACCGAAAAAACCCTCGTTGGCCCGCTCTAAACGCTGCGCAACGCGCGTTTGTCTTCCTTGTCGTCTGACGGAGCCACCACCCAGCTGCTGCGCCGGCCCTGATACTGGCGCACCTGATACCGCCGGTTGACAGCCACAATCGTGCTGCGGCTGCAGCCCATGCGTTCGGCAATTTCCGTGATCGTCATGTCGGTGGAAGCCAGCAACGAAATCACATTTTTAATTTCGAAATCCTGCATTGGTGTTCCCTGCCCTGCCATGGCTGCTCTATTGCCTCCAGGATACTGATCGGCAAAAACCGGAAATACATTAGCCACGTCATCTGCGGCTAGAACCACCTCCTTGACAAACTCTCATGTGTCCGATAAACGATCTAGAGCATGGTAAAAGACGATCTCTCAGAAAAAATTAAATCTCATCAGGCGAAAATCGGAGTCATCGGGCTGGGTTACGTGGGGCTGCCGCTGATTTTGCGGTTCGGTGAGGAACACTTCAACATCATCGGATTCGACGTCGATCCCGCCAAAGTGTCGCAATTGAACGCGGGGCAATCCTATATCCGGCATATCGATGCCAAGCGTATCCAGCACTTGCGGAGCGAAAAGCAATTCGAGGCCACGACGGATTTTGCCCGTCTGGCTGAAGCGGACTGCATCATCATTTGTGTCCCGACACCGTTGACCGAGAAAAAGGACCCGGATCTCCAATACATCGAGAAAACCGCGGACGCCATTTCGAAAACGCTCCGGCGCGGCCAGCTGGTTTCACTCGAAAGCACAACCTATCCCGGCACGACGGACGAAATCCTTCTCGACCTCTTCCACCAGTCCGGCATGAAGGTTGGCGAGGATTACTTCCTGGTGTTCTCGCCGGAACGCGAAGACCCGGGAAACCCGAAATTCTCCACCCGCACCATTCCAAAGGTTGTCGGCGGAACGACTCCCGCATGCGCGGAGCTCGGCGTCGCACTGTACGAGCAGATCATCGACAAAGTCATTCCGGTTTCATCGACGCGCGCTGCAGAACTTGTCAAACTGCTGGAAAACATCTATCGATCGGTGAATATCGCACTGGTGAATGAACTGAAGCTGCTCAGCGACCGGATGGATATCGACATCTGGGAAGTCATTGACGCGGCGAGCAGCAAGCCTTTCGGTTTTACGCCGTTTTATCCGGGACCAGGCCTGGGCGGACACTGCATTCCGATTGATCCCTTCTACCTTTCGTGGAAAGCCAAGGAGTACGATTTTTCGACGCGCTTTATTCAGCTGGCGGGCGAAATCAACACGTCCATGCCTCACCACGTCATCGAAAAAGTGGCGGCGGCCTTGAACGACCGCTCGCGCTCCATTCGCGGAGCCAAGGTGCTGCTCCTGGGCGTCGCCTATAAAAAGGACGTGGATGATGTCCGCGAGTCTCCGGCGCTGGAAGTCATGAAACTATTGAAGGAGCGCGGAGCGGAGCTTTCCTACAGCGATCCGTACATTCCGAAGTTGCATAAGATGCGGGAATACGACTTCTCCTATATGGCGTCCGTCCCTCTGACCGAGGAGACCCTGACGGATAAGGACGTGGTGCTCATCACAACGGACCATTCCAACATCGATTATCAATGGGTGGTGGACCACAGCAGTCTCGTGGTCGATACGCGAAACGCGACAAAACACGTCCGCAATCGGCGCGATCGAATCGTGCGCGCATAGCCCCGCATAACCACTGAAAGCGAGAGCTCGGAATGAATGACGATCTGGAAGGCCTGACACTAGCGAACTGGGTCGGTGGAATCTGGTTTAAATATCGCCGCGGGGTGCCCCTGACCGGCTACGAAGGGGCGCTCGCGCATTGCATGGAGTTCCACAAAGAATGGCGTTCACGCTGGGATTCTCTCGGTCATTCGAATGATCCCGAACTGTCGCGCGACGTGCTGCATGTCCACTACGATGCCATGGTGAAAGTGCAGATCGACAGCGATAGTCCGCCTGAAATCCGCCAGTTCTATAACAAACTGCGCGAAAAGGCTTTCACGGAATTCGAGGCCCTGCACACCTTGATACCGCCTCTCACCGAAGCGCTCTGGATGGCCAAAACGAAGAACGAGCCCTTCGACAATGCCCGCTACATTCAACTGGCGAAGCAATACGTCGATGTCGCATTGATGCGTCCAACCTCCGTCCGGCGCGGCGCCGACATCCGGTAGCCGCATTCCTCACGAATTTTGACGGGTATTTTGGATCCGCAAGTGTAGTGGCGGGGGAAAA
>DASXLG010000206.1 GCA_036496425.1 Terriglobia bacterium
GTCCCCGCTGGAGGAACCGGCAAACAGTTTCTTTCCGTCTTCGAATGTGACGCTGGTCACGTTGGCGGTGGGACTGCCGTTACGCGCCTGGTATGCGTCCACGTGCAGTACCGTGCCGAACTTAAGATCTTCTTTTCTCCATCCGCGACGGATCAGGGCATTGCCCGGGCCGGTTTCGAGCGCCCAGTTTACAATTTTCCCGTTGGTCTCCACATCGAGGTAGAGCCAGGCATGAGGGTTGGCAAATTTCATCATCGTGACCTTGCCCACAAGCTTGACAGGCTTATTCCGATCGTATTCTGCCGTGAACGAGTGATGTGCGAAAGCCGTGCTTGCCAGCAAGATGATGACGATGACAACGGTGGAGATTGCGCTTACGGTTTTGATCTTCATGAATCTATTTCTCCTTTTTCTGTTGAGCGCGGAATGCATCTTTGACCGCCTTGAGGTGCTCCAGGTCTCCATTGTCTTCATGGCAGGCAACTTCGAGAAGTTCGTCCGGCTGCCGATTCAGCGGAATCTGGATCGTCCACGGCTGAGTATACGCTATCGGGTCGTACACGGTCGCCCTGTACATGATTTTATCCGCGCTGACGGGAACGAACTGCTCGACGACGTGTTCCGCATAGCTGACGACGTCACCGGCTTCGTTCAACCAGGTTTTTCCGTTGAAGTTGGTGGAATCCACCACCAATACGTCGCCTTCCCAGTGGCCCACCGAGTCGCCCTGCCACAGGCGAACGTTATCGGGAAGGTGAGCACGGCCATCCAAAAAGATCTGCCGCCAGGACATGCGTTCGGATAGCACAACCACATAGCCGGGCGGTTGAATGATCTGGATCGGGGAGGGCACATAGTGCGATCGCGGGACTCCGGCAACGATGCAGTGCGCTGTCGGATCGTCGTATCCACGCTGGGGAAGGTTCCGGTCATCGTGTTCCGCCCTGGCCCAGTCCTGGTAGGGGAGCTTTCCTCCCGGAGGATCAATAATGACGCCTCGGGCCCGTTCCAGACCATAGTTGGCGCCGTTTCCGGGCTGGTTGTAAAAACCTGTCAGATCCGGTTTCCCGTCTGCCGTCCGGCGAATGTCGGTGCCGACCGGTGGAAGAGGGGGTGCCGTAGACACGGCGGTGAATGGAGGAGGCATCGGCTTATCCGGCGAATACCAGGTCCGCGGTCCGGGTTCAAAGTCTCCGTTGGCTTCCTCAACTTCCGCCTGACACTGATATTCGAGAAGGCGGGGAATTTCCTTTTGACGAATGAGCGGCATGCTGATCTTCCACGGTCTGGTGAAGGTCTTCGGGTCCGTGAGAGTGGCCTCATAGTCAATGGTGTCGGGGTCACGCAGGGTATAGCGTTCGACGACGAGCATATCCTCGCTGTGAAAATCACCGGCCATGTCCAGCCAGGTCTGGTCGTTCTGCTCCTTGACTTCGACCACCCGCGTATTGCCTTCCCAGTGCCCGCGCGAGTCCCCCATCCAGGAATCCACTCCGCCGTGAGCAGGCTTCTTTGTGTTCAAGTAGATCAAACGATGAACCTGTTGCCACTCGAAGGTAAGCGCAACGTGCTCGGGGGTTTGAAAAATCTGGAAGGGGAATTCCATATACATGATGCGCGGCACGCCGGGCATGAAGCATTTGTTGAGCGGATCGGCAGTTTTCCGGTTGTTGAAGTTCTCCAGTTTCTTTGCCGCAGCCTGCGATTGATATGGAATCGCTCCACCTTCGACGATTCCTTTTCCGGCGGGCATCCCCATCTTTGCAACATGATCCTGCAGGTCGTAGGATGCGCGATTGCGAACCTGCCAGATTCCCTGTAAGTTCGGTTTGCCATCGGCAGTGCGAGGCAGGGTTTGTGCCGAAAGCGGCAATATTGCGAACAACAGCATAACGATCGTGGATCTGAAGAACATGGGCCTCTCCTCGAATGCGTGATCGGGAGATTCTAAAGCGTCCTTCCCGAAAATGCCATCGGCAGTACTTGTTTGTGAAAACAAGCCAGTATTTCGGTAGTCATGCGCAACACCAGGCGGCTGCTGCCGGACTCTATTCTGGCACGACGGCGATCGCTTCGATTTCGATCAGCAGATCGCCGTTCGCAAGGTTCGCGATCTGGACAAGTGTGCTCGCAGGGGCATTCTTCCCATAGTATTTCGCCCGAATGGAGCGCAGCGTCTGCATTTGCGATTTTTCTTGTTTATAGCTATCTCAAGGTGCCGTCAATATGTAACTCAAACTGGAGCTGTCGGTTCCGGTGAATGTCCCGGCGCCATTTGCGTTCGAAACAAACAAACCCAGATAGCGCGTGACGTCGGTGTCGGTTTTTGCGTTGGCGGAGATCGATATTGCGGTGGTCGTAATTTGAGTGTAAGGCCCGCCGGCGGCCGCGGCATCCTCCAGGTAAATCATCGTCGGCGCAATAAAAGCAGTCATCAGTTGGACCTGTATTGCGGCCTTGTTCTGACTGAAACCTGCAAAGACGGGCGTGATCGTGTACGGCGTGACGTAGACGTATCCGCCGGATACGCTGGCCGCCGTCAGGCCTGTGGCGGGATTGATGCCCAGTCCATTTACGTTCTGGAAATCCATGGCGAAGTCGGAGCCCAATGAAACGGACAGGCCACCGGCTGCCGGGGAAAGGGTCATCTCGAGTGCATCCTGCATGTTGACGTTCAATGTGAGAGTCACCGTGTTCGTACTGCCGCCCGAACTATCCTTCGCTGTAAACTTGATTTGTATCGAGTCCGTGCCGGTGAAAGCGTTCGCTCCATTTTTATTGGAAACCGTCGCTCCTACCCAGACTTCGACCGTGCTGTTGTTGGCTATCCCGGTGCCAAGAGTCGTGCCGGCGGCGCTTGTTGGCAGTTTGGTGAAGTTAGCGAATGAAGTGCAGCTTGAGACGCAGCTGTAACCGGCCAGGATCGCGGTGTTCGAAAAATTGTTGCTGTCATCTACCGTGAGTTTTCCAGTGCCTGTTAAGCCGGAGATCCTGACGTTGACGGGAGTGTAATAGAAGACTGCATTGGTCGGACCCGATGCGTCCAGCGAGACTCCCGCGCTCACCGTTCCCACCCCGAGCCCATTGACGTTTCCGAGCGAGCCGGCATTTCCGCCGACTACTATCCCGCCGGCTGCTGACGACAGGGTCAGCGTCGGAGCCGCAAAAGAAGAGATGCTAAACGCAAGAATGAAGAGGCCGGGCGCTAACCGGTGCAGGACCGGTAAAACCCTCTTTTTTGAGGTTTTGCGTAAACGTGTTGGGAAACTCGCCCTCATGACCTTCTACTGAAAATCTCCGGCGCCTTTGTAGCAGTTGGAGTTCCTTTGTACAAACTATTATCTCTAAAGAACTTCCTATCAATAGAGCCCTCGCTGGCCGTCAATCGGCAGTCCTTAACGGACGGCTTCTTGACACTATCAAAAACACCAAAAGCAGAATCTTGGATTCTGGAACACGCGCGCCGCCTATGGTGTCCCGCGCTTCGAGGACGCAAACGGAATGACCTGCGCGGGCAACCGCGATCGCCGCCGCAAGACCGTCCGGCCCAGATCCAACGACCACTGCTTCAAATTCCACCGCTTCATGGCGTATGCGAGGGCCGTAACGCCCGCTGCGATCGCAGCGCCTGAGCCGAGCCATGCTCGGTGCGTCGTGATCCAGGACTGCAGACTTCGTGGATGAGCGCGGCTGTCGAAACGGCCGTGAGCTCCGAAATCGGTTGGCAGCGGTTGCCACAGGTTGTCCCGGCTGGCCGGGTCGGCCGGCTCCGCCGTCTGCTGAGCTTCGAATCCATGGCGGGCGAGGTAACGATCGAGGTAACCGGGAAAAAGCTTGTTCGCAAGGATCGCTTGCACCGTCGGGAACCCGATGTTCACTTCGCGGCGCCGATGATGGGCTGCCCAATAGACTCCCCTGGCCGCAACTTCCGGCTGAAAAATCGGCGGCACCGGCTGCGGTTTCCCCGGCAGCCGGCTCTTCACCCAGTCGAACTGCGGTGTATTCATTGCCGGTAATTGAACCATCGTGAGATGGATTCCGATGCGATCGTGCAGTAATTCGGAGCGGATGGAATCCGTAAATCCGCGAATCGCATGTTTTGCGCCGCAATATGCGGACTGCAAAGGAATGCTGCGATAGGCGAGTGCCGAGCCTACCTGAACGATGGTTCCACGATTTCGCGGGATCATTCGTTTCAGCGCTGTCTGGGTTCCGTATACAACGCCGAGATACGTCACTTCGGTTACCCGCTTGAATTCCGCAGCATCCATTTCGTCGAATCGCGAGAAAACAGAAACCATTGCGTTATTGATCCAGATGTCGATAGGTCCCAGCTCCGATTCCACCGCAAGGGCTGCCGCCTCGACTTGCGCGGGATCGGCAACATCGGCCGGGAAAATCAGGGCGCGCCCTCCCAGCGATTCGATTTCGGCCCGCGCGGCTTCGAGCCCCGCCAGACCGCGGGCGACCAGGCCGATCGAGCACCCGTATTTCGCGAATTCCCGCGCCGTTGCCCGCCCCACGCCGGCCGAGGCGCCTGTAATGACGACAACTTCCGGATTTTCTTCCATGGAGATTCAGGCTGCAATCGGGGAGCCATGAGCCCTGATCCCGGCAGTTATTTCATCTTTCTCAACAAGAGGTAGATGCTGGTGCAGAGCCCGAAATCGAGTACCAGGCCGGCGTCGAACTGATAAAGATTGTGCCGGACCGGCTCCGGCAGCCAGGGCTGAGTTGCGAAGTAGATGAGATTTCCCAGCAGAATCGCCAGGAGCATCCGCATCCAGTTGTAAATCATGAGGGTGACGCTAATGTATCATGCAGGAATATGGCAGAACGCATTCCGATTCCCGACCTGCAGAAGAAGCTCAATAGCGGCAAATTGGTTCTGGTCGATGTCCGCGACGCCTCCGAAATCAAAGAAAGCGGCGCGATCCCGGGCGCCATCCATATCCCGATGGCGCAGATCGAGAAGCGCATGACAGAGCTTCCGAAGGACGCCGAAATCGTCTTCTATTGAGGCGGAGGCGGGCGCGCGTCGCGCGCTGCTGACGCTCTGATTCAGGCGGGTTACAAGACGGTGCAGTTTTGTGGAATCCGCGACTGGAAGAAGGAAGGCCTTTCGACGGTACCTTTTTCGAATTTCCAGTAGTCTGCCGGTGTTTTTTCCCCGACTTTTCATCCCGTCAACTTGCGAAAGCTCCATCCCTCCAGCGCCTTAGACGAGTGGTGCACATTGTGCACTGTGTAAGGCAATCACTTACAAAAGTGTGTGAGGTGCAAGATGAGAGGTTCAAGGGTGACTTTGCCGGTCGTGATCGCCCTGCTCCTGGGACCCGCGGCATGGGCGCAGTCGCCCGTGCAGGTCCAGCGTAGCGGAGACAATCCGATCTACAAAATCTCAATCAATGTCGTCGAGCGGTCGACGACAGCGGTCAACTATCGTCATCGTGGCGGTTCCACGCTGCTTGATTTCCGCGGCACGCCGCTTATGCCTGCAGCGCATGGTGAGATTGAGGTCGAAGGACGAAAAGGCTATATGGAAATCAAAGCCGAGATGAAGGATATGGAGCCGGCGTCGCGTTTCGGGCCGGAATTCCTGACCTACGTGATGTGGGCGATTACGCCTGAAGGGCGGCCCATCAACCTCGGCGAAGTCATTCTGGATGGTGGCCACGGCAAGCTCGATGTCACAACCGACCTGCAAGCTTTCGGCCTGATCGTCACGGCCGAGCCCTATTTTGCCGTCACACAGCCGAGCGATGCCGTTGTCATGGAAAATCTGGTGAGGCCCGATACACAGGGCATCATCGAGCAGGTCAATGCGAAATATGAGCTGCTTCATCGCGGCCAGTACACCGTTAATGTGGCTCCGGCGGACTTGAGGCCGATTCCGATGGAAAAGCACAAACCGCTGGATCTGTATGAAGCGCAGAATGCGATTCGCATCGCGCACTGGGCAGGCGCAGACAAGGACGCCGCCGACTCCATGGCGAAAGCCGAGAGTCTTCTTCAGCAGGCGGAAAGCTATCAGGTCCGGGATCCGGGCAGTAAACCGGTTTCGACAACCGCGCGCGGCGCCGTGCAGGCTGCCGAGGATGCCCGCCTGATTGCGCTCAAGCGGCAGGACGATGCGCGTCTGCAACAGGAGCGCGATGCCGCTGCCGCTCGTGAAGCCCAGGCGAAAGCCGATGCGAACGAGGCAGCGCAGCAGCGCGTGGCAGCCGAACAACAGCGCGCGGCAGCCGAGCAACAGCAACAACTGGAAGCTGAACGCCGGGCCACGGCTGAAGCCCAGGCCGACCGCGCCCGGGCTGAAGCGGATGCGGCGGCCGCCAGAGCGGACGCCGAAGCCGCCAAAGCGGCCCAGCAACAACAGGCGGCTCAGGCTCAAATCGATCAGGCCCGGCAGGATGCGGATCAGGCCAGGCTCGAACAGCAGCGCCTGCGGCAACAACTGGTCGAGCAGTTCAACCGGATTCTCGAGACCCGCGAGTCGCCGCGCGGCCTCGTCGTCAATATGTCGGACGTTCTTTTCGACGTCGGCAGATGGACGCTCAAACCCGGTGCCCGCGAAAAACTGGCGAAGATATCGGCCATTATTGGTCAGCATCCGGGCCTGAAGATTCAGGTCGAAGGCCATACGGACAGCACCGGCTCCGACGAGACCAATCAGATTCTCTCGGAACGCCGTGCAAATGCGGTCCGCGATTTCCTGGTTCAGCAGGGACTCGACAGTTCGATGATCACCGCGATGGGCATGGGACCCGCTGCACCCGTCGCCTCCAACGACGACGCAGTCGGCCGCCAGCTTAATCGCAGAGTCGAGATGATCGTCTCGGGCGACATCATCGGCCAACCCAACGGCGCGACCGGGCCTATATCGAGAAGATAGGCAAGTTGTTTAGCCGCAGATTTCGCAGATGACGCGGATGGGGCGCATTATCTGCGTCATTCGCGTCATCTGCGGCTAAACTGGGGTGCATGAAGAGCGGTGATGCTCTGCTCGTGGTGGATGTCCAGAACGACTTCTGCCCCGGCGGAGCTCTGGCGGTCAAGCGGGGTGATGAGGTCGTTCCTGTCCTTAATCAATGGATTCAGGAAGCTCAACGCCTTGGCGTCGCCATCTATGCCTCGCGCGACTGGCATCCCCCGGACCACATCTCGTTCAAAGCCCGGGGCGGTCCCTGGCCTCCGCACTGCGTTCAAGGCACGGCAGGAGCGGCTTTTCACCCCGATCTGAAATTACCGGCAAATGCCCAGATCATCAGCAAGGCCGAAAAAGCGGATGAAGACAGCTACTCGGCGTTCGGTGGAACGAACCTCGGCGAACGACTGCACCGCTCCGGAACCAAAAGGGTCTGGATCGGCGGTTTGACCCAGGATTACTGCGTTCGCGAAACTTCCCTCGACGCGCTTCGAGAAGGGTTCGAAGTACATGTGATCGTCGACGCGACGCTCGCCGTCGATCTCCATCCGGACGACGGCCGGCACGCCCTGGAGGATATCCAGCGCGCCGGCGCGATTCTCGAGCAATCATGACGGGCTGGGTTGACGACTCCAACGCGGCGCTGCTCACGGATCTCTACGAGTTGACGATGCTGCAGTCGTATTTCGATGAAGGCATGAACGGCCCCGCCGTATTCGACCTCTTCATGCGGAGGCTGCCCCCAAGCCGGAACTACCTTGTCGCCTGCGGCCTCGAACATGTTCTGCACTACCTCGAGAAACTCTCATTCAGCGACGAAGCGATCGCTTTTCTGCGATCGCTGAAACGCTTTTCGGAGCCGTTCCTGGAGAGCCTGAAGAGTTTCCGGTTCACCGGCGACGTTTACGCGATGGCCGAAGGCTCGGTCCTGTTCGCCAACGAGCCGTTTATCGAAATTGTCGCGCCTCTTCGTGAAGCGCAGTTTGTCGAAACCTTTCTGATGAACCAGACACAGATGTCGACGCTTGCCGCATCGAAATCGGCCCGCGTGGTGCGTGCAGCACAAGGCCGTTCCGTGGTCGATTTCGGGGCCCGCCGGATGCAGGGCGCCGACGCGGCGATCAAGCAGCCGAGGGCGTACTACATCGCCGGCGTCGATTCGACGTCGAGCGTTCTGGCCGGCCAGATGTGGGATATTCCCGTCGCCGGAACGATGGCGCACAGCTACATTCTGGCTTTTCAGGATGAGACCGTCGCATTCCGCCGTTTCCTTCGCGCATATCCGAATGCCATTCTTCTGATCGATACATTCGATGTCGACAAAGCCGTCGAGCACCTCATCGGCCTGGCCCGCGAAATGGGCCCGGAGTTTCGTGTCTCCGGTGTCCGCCTGGATTCCGGCGATCTCGAGAAACATGCCAGAAATGTGCGGCGCCAACTCGATGCCGCCGGCTTGACGCAGGTGAAGATTTACGCCAGCAGCAGCCTGGATGAGTACATGATCAGGAAGATCGTAACCGGCAACATTCCGATCGATGGATTCGGCGTCGGCCGGAATCTGGCCACGTCGGCTGATGTGCCCGTCCTCGATACCGCTTATAAACTTGTCGAGTACGCCGGCCAGGCCAAGATGAAGCTATCGGAATCCAAGGCGACGCTTCCCGGCCGCAAGCAGGTGTATCGCGAACGATCCGGCCGGGAGATGACTCGCGACATCATCGGCCTGGCCGATGAGCGGAATGTTCCCGGAGAACCCCTGCTGCACAAAGTGATGGAGAACGGCCGGAGAACCGCACCTCCCGAACCCCTCAGCCAATGCCGCGCCCGCTGCAAAGCCGACCTCGACGCGATTCCCGCGCGCCTGCATAACCTGTCAAAGGCCGACCCGGATTATCCAGTCGATCTCAGCCCGCAATTGTCGCAGCTGGTTTCCTCCATACTGTCCCCCTTATAAAGGGAGGTGCAGACCAACATCAGATGACGTCGTGCGAACCGCGAATCTATTTTCTTTGTTAATTATGCAGTGTGAAGTCACACTACAACCGATGCGACGCATTCTTATTGCGCTGATTTTTGAAATAACTATCATCCCAGTGTTTGTTACTCCAGGTCTCTCGCAGGAACCGAAGACGCGGAGGCCGTCATTTGAAGTGGTGTCGATTCGCGGAAATACCTCCAGCAACGGAGGCATACCCTACACCATGGATGGCGGAAGGTTTGTCGCGACAGGCACCACATTGCGATCTCTGATAATGACGGCTTACAGGCTTCCAAACGGGGAGCCCTTTCTTTCCAGCCAACTTGTTGGCTTGCCGCCGTGGGCGGATGATTCGCATTTTGACATCCAGGCGAAGGTCGAAGATCAGGAAGGAGCGATCTCACCTGCGGAAATGCGGTTGAGGCTTCAATCGATGCTGGAAGATCGGTTCAAGTTGAATATTCGACGAGAGATGCGAGAGCAATTGGTATACGACCTGACAGTCACAAAAAACGGCAGGATGAAGTTATCCGAGGACCAGACTCCACTGCCTCCTCCGCCGAATGGTGTCGCGGGCCTCGTACCTCCCAATTTATCGTCGCTCGCTCGAGGCCAGCTTGTAGGCCGAATGAGTGCTTCAGGAATCGCGTGGAGGGGCCAGGCAGTACCGTTGGAACGGTTGGTTCCGATGTTGCGGCTTCAGGTGAACCGTCCTGTCTTCGATAAGGCGAACCTCACGGGACTATTCGACATCGATCTTACCTTCGTTCCGGACTCTCTAACGAATGGTCCGCTATCCACAGGTCCCGCGGCCCTGGCTCCTCCGATAGCGTTGAATTCCGGACCTTCTCTCTTTGTCGCGCTCGAGGAGCAGCTAGGGTTAAAGCTTCAGCCGGCGAAGGCTCCCGTCGAGCTGTTTGAGATCGACAGTGTACAGCGTCCGTCCGAGAACTGGGCAACCCGTCTTCAGCGATGTGCGGAAGGATCCCTTGCAGTGGGCTTTGCACAAAAAATCGATGAGATGGACATTCCCCTCCTTTTCAAGGAGGGGTGGCTGCGCCACCAAAAAGAAGGTCCCGTTCCTTTGCGGCGCAGACGGGGTGGTTAGTAACTTCAACAAATAAGGTGCGCTTCGCGGTTCGTTGATAACCGCCCCGCCCGAGCGTTCTAACGTTTGATCGCTCGGGCACCCCGCCTTGCAAAGCGCGGAATGTCCATCTCACCGAATTTTGTCCAAAGCCCTTGCAGTGCAGTTCGGCACGAAGACCACAATTTTAAATTGCATCATTTCAAAGTTGTTTCATTTCCTCGGTTGAAGCAATGAAGAAATCTGCAATGATGCAATGATCCAATGGTCTTATTTACGTCCCAAGAGTTTGTCGGCCCACGGAATAAAGTACTTCCAATTCGGCCCGTCGGTGTGTCCACCGTCGTGTTGCCGCCAGGCGAGCTGGCCGTCCAGCAGGCTGGTGTTCACGGGCGGCATCTTTTCCTTGTGGTAATCGTCGGATCTTCCGAGATCCTTTGCTCCGAGCAAACGGAACACCGGCTGAGCGGCAATCGCCGCCATGAAGCTGCCCTGATGATCGAGCCATTTGGCGTCGCCTTTTTCCGGAACACCATAGCTGACGAAAGTCGGACGTGGCGCGCACAAAGCGATCAGCTCGTGGGCATCGACCGGGATATCGCCGGCGTTTTTGCTGCCGAAGGCGGCTTCCTCGGTGCCGTACTTCAGAAAATTTCCGGCCATCCAATGATATTCGCCGGAGCCCGTCAGGTTTTCCACCGCTTCGCCCCAGTTGCGGCGATGGAGTTTTGCTCCGCCTTCGCCTGAAGAACCGATCAAAACCACTGCGAACCGCGTGTCGTAGGCCATAGTCACCAGCGCGGCCTTGCCGTAGCGCGAGACGCCTTCGATGCCGACTTTCTTTGCATTGACTGTCTTGTCGGTCTCGAGATAATCGAACCCGCGCGCCGCGCCCCAGGCCCATGCGCGCAAAGAGCCCCAGTCGTCCGGATGTCTCGGCTGGCCTTTATTAACCAGGCCGATAATGCCTCGGGTCAAGCCTGCGCCATTGTCGGCCTGGACACTTCCCGGATTGATCGATGCATAGCCCCAGCCATCGGCAATCAGTTGCTGTGTCGCCGGCGGATCCGAACCGGCAGGTGGAGCGCCCCGTCCGCCGCTTGAAGCAGCGCCGGTAAGTTGAGCGAGGTTGCCGCCACCGCCGAACATCATCATCACCGGAACAGGAGCCTTGGACCCGGCGGGAGTGACCAGCGTCATTTGAATGTCGACGCTGATCGCCGGAAACGAAGAATTGTCGACGTGCCCCACAAGCTGCTTGCCGATGACAGGGTATGTGCCGACCATTCCTTCAACGGTGTTCGTCACGGTCCATGTGACACGCGGCACGTTTTTGGGAACCCGTCCTAAAACCTCGCGATCGAAGTCTTCCACGATTTCCGGACGCCGTTGCTTCCACCACATGTCGGCCGAGGTCACTTTCTTCCCGTTCTTCAGAGTCAACACCTCGGGGAGGTTCGGGTACGGGTTCGCGGTGGCTTCGTCGTAGTTCGCGTGATTCGGCGCCGATTCATTGCCGCTCGGGCCCGGCCGCAGTTTGTGAATCCCGAGCTGATCCATCATGTTCTGGTGGTCTTCCGCAGCGGTCCAGCTTTTGAGTTCAGCGGTCGCACCGGACTGCGCAACGATCGTGATTGCCGCCGCCATCAAGAGAGTCGCAGCAATCGCGATCAGATATCTGAGATGTCTCATGGGGGCCTCCGTCCCCGAATTCTATAGAATTCGGGCGGCTTCGGGCAGGAATGATTTGCCCCCCGGAACTATTTACTGCAGGCGGTTGTGATCCGCCCGAAAAAGGCAGCCGCGGCGCAGGCAAAGTCTTTATCGGACTGAGGGCCGGTGAGCATGCGCCGCTTTTTGCCTTGCTGGAAGAATACATAACCAAGAGAGGGTTGAAGGTTCTGGACGTTCAAGCCGGTGCCGTCGGGAAGGCGGAGCAATTCACCGCCTTTCAGTATTTTGAACTCGATATCCGGAAACTCCCGTTTGGCGATGGTCTGAATCGCATTGAGGAAAAAATTGAAGTTGTCCAGCGCCGTTCTGCCCTCGGCGCTGGCCTTCAGACGGTCCTCGTCCACAAACGCCACGATGATGGCTTTTTTATGCAGGGGGGTAACCCGCTGCCGGGCGAAACCTGTTCCAAGATTGACGACTATCATCAGGATCACGGGTAACAGTGTTTTCATGGGCGGAAGTCTATCCTGAGGTCATAAAAAAGCAGGAAAAGCAGGGTCGCACACCGGAATTCCCGAATTCATTCG
>DASXLG010000207.1 GCA_036496425.1 Terriglobia bacterium
AAAGGCGTCTTGGGATGATCCGGTGAATTCTCTTGAGAATACGGATCGACGCCATTCTCAGCGTGATTCGAGGGGGCCGGCAATCAGGGATTCCGGCTGACAAAACTTAGGCGAATGGTGTGCCGTGGAAATTCAGGCTAGCTGAATATGTTCGTACGCAGTTGCTTGAGCGCAAGGAATACCCGCCCTCGGTCGAGGTCTTAACGGAATTATTTCAAACGTTGTTTTTCGCTAGCCTGAAGCGAGAAGAGAATCAGGCCATTGCCTGTCGAGTTGCTTTTATCGACCGGAACCGACCGGACCCATTTCCGCCGGAACGAATCACAGCAGATCGATGGCGGTACTTTTCATTCGAACATGAACTTGAATTCAATGCGAGAAACCTTGCAAAGCTCTCGACGGCAGTTGATCCCTGGGGTACAACGCTCGCGGTCGATTTGGGGGAGGACCGAAAGCTTCGGATTTGGGGCTTGATCGACCAGAGCGTTCATTACAGTACGTATATTGTGAAAGAAGCATCCAAAGGGCCGGAAATGCCGGGCATGTTCCAAGCCGTCATTCAGGGAATCGGTGAGATAGGAGTGTACAAGACATATTTACTCCTTGCCTCCCTCAAGCACGACACACTCGTTAAGGGCCAGCGACGCGTCTTCCAAGTTGGACCAATCCACTCGAAATTGATGCGAAGGATCAACCGCTTTCAACAGAAGGTACGCAAAAGGGTCGGAAGTACTCTCTACGATGAAAGAGATCATTGGAATAAAAGTCTTGAAGACATGTGGATTTCCGCTCTGTGCAGAATATTGATCGGTATTCAAAGGTACGGGCACGGTGGCGCAGTCCTTCTCTCTGATGATCGAGGAGGCCTTAACAAAAAATACACTCTCAACTATCATCGCCTCGCCACCGCACTGACGCGAGGCGCGGCACGTCAAATTCAACACACTGGGTATTCTGATCAAATCGGCGAGCTAATTCAGGAAGAAGCCGACGAAGTCCCAATGGGCCTCTATTTGGATGACGCGACCAGCGCAAGTGATGTCACGCATATCAATAACGAGATTACGGGATGTGTGCGTTTTCTCGCCTCATTGTCACGCGTTGACGGGTTGATTTGGCTGGATTCACAGCTGCAATTGAAAGGCTTCGGCGTTGAGATCACTGTAAAGGAGGAACCGCCAGAAGTTCTTATGGCGCAAGATTCCGAGGCCAATAAGACGAAGGCTCTCGACCTGAATTATTTCGGTACGCGGCATCGATCGATGGTTCGGTACTGTGCGGCTCATCCCGAAAGCATCGGGTTTGTCGTTTCGCAGGACGGCGATGTGCGCGCAATTACAAAGGTCGATGAGCGAGTCATCATGTGGGACAACGTACGCATTCAATCGCTCCGCAATGCCAGGAGGGTCTCCCAATAATTTATCGACCCGCCTAAGGGCGAAATCACCTCATGAGGCTAGAACATTAGGCCCCCTTTTCAGGCACGATAAAATACATTAACGTTCACAATGAAAATCGCACCGTGACCTTCGTCTGTTCGTTCGGCAACTCGGAGAATGGCCGCGACGCCGGCTGGCACCGAACGCCATTCCCGGCGATAAATCCCCTTATCACCGCTGATCTGACCAGCATCCCAAGCGCGGTGTAGGCGAAAAGAGTCCCTCTTGTCGCCGAGTATTTACCTATCTTCCACCACCGCATAACCTTTCGTCGTTTTTCGGGAGAGTAATCCCGTATTAGGCTTCGGAGGAATCCGCAGGTAAAAAGATGGGAGCCACGGAACCACATTTCGTGATCCCGTGACTCCCGCGGAGTTTACGACCGTCAACCAACCAGAATCGCTTACCACCGCACCGAAGAAGCGGGTTCCCTACCCTCCTGAAACAGCAGCCCGGGAGTTCGCGATCGCGGAGGCGATTTCCTCCAGCCGGGTGGAGACGGAAACTCCGAGAAGCGCGGCCACATTTTTCGCCCAGGTCATTGGGCCGGTCGCGTCGTAGTGCTCCGCGACTTCGGCGATCGTCATCGAGGGCTGGTAGATGTGGCTTCCTGCGAACATCAGCCGCACCTGGTTTTGAGCGCGGCCCGGCCGGCCTCGGCAGTGGGATAGATCACGGAGGGTCCGTCCCAGCCGATTCCTTCTCCGGTCAGGTCGCGTTCGAGGTCGCCGGGATTGTTGTTACGGCGGGAACGCGATCCCTCGACGGGATACCCTTCGGCAACAGCGATCGCGTCCGCCATCCGGCTCACCACCGCCGAGTTCATACCGTCACTTCGGCGTTGATCAGGTTAATGTTGAGAGGCTCCCCGGTATGATCGTAGTAAGCCTGAAGGCCTCGGTCCACGATCTCCACCAGGATTTTAGCGACCCGCGCGTCTGCCTCCATGTCTCCACCCTCGGCTTGAACCAGGGAGATTAAAAATTCGACGATTTCCACAATGATGTTCGTTGTGTCATTCGTGTTCATGATGTTCGTATTCATTTTTGACCTTCTTTCAAAGCCTGGATCGCTTTCGAGAGATCCAGGAGGTTGTTGTTGAGTTGAGTCAAGTACGCGTCCGCCGGCGCATTCGTCGCGACGGCGCCTCGATACGTCAGCCAGGATTCGCGAGCGACGTTGTACGACTGAACCACCGTGTTCAGCGCAGTCTTCAGATCCGGCGGAAGCGGCGTCGTCTGGTTCGCAACGCGGGCTTGATCGATCGCCGCTTGAGCAATTAGCAGCGTGTCGTAAGCCGTCGAATCCGCCGTGTTCAGCGCATCCGGATGCACGGTGTAGTGCAGCGACGCGCACGCCGGGGTGGCGAACAGGAGCGGCACGATCAGGGGTGGAAGCAGGACCTTCAGGCCGGGGATCCTGTCTTTAAAAGCCGTGGTGATATTGCCGGCCGGTGGTGTGACAAAAGCGATACAGCCAGAGGTAGCCGGCGCCGCCGTTCGACGCCGGTTCCGGCCGCGAAGCCCAAGCCCGGCAGGGCGCAGGCTCAGGCATTGCCGACACGGCGGCCGAAAAGATCCAGTAGATCACCACCACGACCCAGATCTGGTGTTGCATCAGAGATTCAAACATGGGATTTACCCTCCTTTATTTAGGCTGCGCCCTATCGCGCTTGCGCTTCGCCTTAGTTAAGTCGTTCGGAAAGCCAGGCGGCAGATGTAGACGATCGCGGCAGTCAGGACGGCCCATCCGCCTTTCAACCAGGCTTGCCATTGTTCGAGGAGCGAAACACGCTCGGATAACTTGCGAATCTGGATCAGCTCGCCTTTGATCTCGCCGAGCGTACACAAGATGTAGTCATGCGTATCCATTGGTGCCTCCTCAGACAGGCTGCGGAAAACTCGAATCGAGAGAGCCGCCGGGGTGGTCGCCCTGGAATCGATATGACTTGTGAGCGACCACCCCGACTGCGCCTTTGGCGCAGCCTCCCCTCCTTTTCAGGAGGGGAGTTTGCTTGGCTCAACAAATATCCGCCGCAGCCCGGTTACGTGTTTAGGTGCACATCTTCTGCACCGGCGCACACCATTCGGTGAGACCCGGCTTGCCGAAGGCACGAACCTGGAAAACATAGGTCGTACCGGGCGTGAGCTGGTCGAACACCACGGGCTTTCGGACGCTGGTCAGCATCATCCCCGGCGTTGGAGCCGGGATTGTGGGCTGGCCGTTGACCAGACTGACGGTGGCTTTGCTGAGGTCATAGTGCAGCGCGTTCGGCACTGACTTGACTGTCGCGAGGAGCTCACCGGTCTGGCCCTGGTCCACGATGAGGACGGGCACCGTGAGCGGTACCGGCGGCGTTTTCGCGTTCGTTGCGGGCTGGAAACCCGACGACAGAAATACCGAGATATCGCCCTTACAGGCACCCTCCACGTGATGCGCCAGCAGACGCATCAACAGCATGAGGTCCTGACGGTCCTTGTTCTTGTCGGCGACGGCCTCCTTGCCTCCGTTGGCCGCCGCTGCCATGGACACCGCGAACGTGTCCATGGACGTCTTGAGATTCGCGATCGGAACCGGCGGCGTCCCCAGAGCAGCGTTGCCGTCCATTCCCTTCGCGACATTGTTGACTGCGGACCTAGACCGGATTCACGTTGTTACCAGGCTTTCCAGTCCGCTGCGATACTGAGCGGCGCCGTCGCTATTGTCCGTCGAGAATGCTCAGGTCGAGGGCGACATCACCGTTTTCAACGATGGTTACGGCAGTTGCACGGTCCCGAAACTTCTGGACGAAATCGGGGTCGAGGGCCTGGTCCAGACGAGCATCGGACCAGGCATATGCACGGTAGAGACCTGGACGAATGCCTCTGATGTTGAACTGTCCGCTCGCGCCTACTTCCAGAGCGCTTGGGGAGTGCAAACTCATGACGCCTTGCAATTCTTCGGGCCACAGGGCAACAACCCCATCCTCGACGTTGTGGCCCTGGTGATTGAAGACGTTGCCGCGCACCCGGCCCCCGGCCTCGGACTTGAAGTGTATTTCTACGACCGATGGTGATTTGGAGACGAGGACGCCATCCTTTAATACATCATGACCTGCTTGAGTCGCGCTGGAGATGTGGGCGCTCGAATCCCCCAGGCCGGAAGCCAGCGGCAATGATCCGGCGCGAAGAACATACCGGCCCTCGGACAAGCCGAGGAGCCGGACCGTGCCGTCCGGTCCGGCCTTCGGGTCCGATGGCGTGAACGATCCGAACTCGGGCTTGATGGTAAAGTCCGAGAAATTGCACGGCATGGCCGGCCTGCAGAACCGGAACGATGCGCCGGGGGCGGGAGCAGTGCCGCCTTTCGAGTCCTCTTTAAAAGCGTGTATCTCAAGCTGACCTGATGGCTTGGACACGGGAATATCGACGTCGACGTCGCGACCGGTAAATTCGATTGGCGCCGCCAGGTAAGCGACGGTCCCATCGGTCTGTTTCCAGTTGAGCTCCGCGGAGAATATGCCCGGGCCATTTGGACGATAAACCTTCACTTGAGGGCCCGTGAAATCGAGATTCAAAGCAACGGCAGTCGCCTGGCCCGATCGATTGTCTCCATATCCATTCAGTACCAGATTCGCATCACCGATGTGACTGCCGTCCCCGTTCGTAAGATGGACCCGAATGTCGCCCAGCCGCGCGCCACCCAGTACGGAATCCTTCAGCCGGGCTTCTTCGCCTCCTTTGACCTCGACGATCTCGGCTGAGGCGGCATCGCCCGCGCCGGGATACAGCTCACATAAAACATCGGGCGCATCCGTTGCCGTGAAAAACTGTAGAAACAACATTGGAGCGTTCGCCGGCAGTCGAGTGTCCCGCCTGGCTTTCGTGGCAAATCCAACCAAATAACGCCCGGGGATAACATCCAGCAAACGGTATTCGCCGCGATCGTCCGTCAGCGTTATCGATTTGGGCACAAGAATATGATCCCTTGTGTAGCCGTAAATCGTGACGGCCATGTCGACCTCCGGACCGCCTTTGGGATCGAAAACCCGCCCCGAAATAATGCCGGTGGGCTGCATGCGAACTTTCATGGTCAGCCCCTGGGCCGGGCTGAACATATAGTTCAAAGAGCGGTCAATGTAGCCGGATTTTGTGAAGCGCAAAAAAGGGCCGTCGTCACGCCCGACATCGTTGATGGTAAAAGTGCCATCGCTCGCGCTCCGCAACAGCGGACGCCGCGGAGGATCGGTAGGGCGTGGATCCGGCGCATCCTTCGGCAGGGGCGGTATCGGCGGTACAATCGTCACGCCCGCGATTGGTTGGCCGGTGAGCTTGTCGATCACGGTGCCGGCGATCGTCATCTTCTCCGGCGCCGCCTGCTGCGCGGCGGCAGCCGCAGCCATCAGAATCAATAAAAGAAAAGGCGTGGTCCTCATGGCATTTGAATGACGTGCACCGTGTCGAGCACGTCCCGGCTGCCTCGCTCCACCGTAATTTTCGTTCCGCGATATTCAAAGTCCTTCAAAAAGTCCGGATCTTCATACGCGCCGGGCTCAAGATCGTCCCAAGCCAGCACGGTATAAGTTCCCGGCGAGACTCCGGACATCGAAAACGTTCCGAGTTGCGTCGTGTTGACCGTTCTGAAGGCGGAAGGATTCTTCCTGCGCTCCGGCGAGGGCACAAGTGCAACCACTGCTTCCGGCACCGGCTTATCGTTCGCGTCGTGCACGACACCTTCGATGCTGCCGACGCTCTCCGGGCCGCCAAGCATTACTTCGAGCGGTCCCAACGCAGAACCATCAAGCACCATGCCGCTATCGGTAACATCGACACCGTTGCAACGGACGGCCGTAACATAAACGTTTCCGGACAATCCTGTGATAGTCACCCGAAACTTTCCCGGGTTCACGTTGGGAATCGCAAAAGAGCCGTCATCTGCAATTCCGCCTCCGGGAGACCTGGTGCTTGCCGAAAGAATCGCAGGCATCCCGTCCATCGGCCTCAAAGCGACTGTAACGGCATTGAATCGGAGAGGGCCTGTAATTACAGCCGGAACTGCCAACCGTCCAACCATTGTATTGCCCGGGCGAAGGGCTAACGCACCGGCGTCCTGATCTCCGTTGTTGATTTCAATGGGGAGGTGCGCCGTCTGCATGATGTTTGTTCCGCCATATGCAGACCGGAGCGCTGCGAATATCTCATAAGAGCCCGGCAGAAGGCCCGACAGGATATACAGTCCGTTTCCAGGCGATGTCGTTTGTACGTTAACCGATTCCAACGACCCGCGATGCCATTGAAGGACCGTGACGGTTGCGGCGGGGAGCGCTGTCAGGGGAAGGGCACTCACAATGTGGAAGCGCAGCGAGAATGTCGCGGACGTCAGCACAGGAACATTGATTGCTGCAATTTCAGCTCCAGCCCCGGCCTTGATTCCAGCCGCATCCAGCGAATCGATGACGCCGGGATAATAAACAGGAACTTGAGGAAGCCTTCCCGGAATCGTTGCCCGAATGTAATAGCTATCGGGCGGCAAGTTGAATATCCGGTACTCGCCGCGATCATCGGAAGCCGCCTGCCCCTCGACGGATAGAACACGGGATCCGTCGCGATAGCGATATCGCATCGCTTCGACACGCGCGCCCTGGAGGGGCTGCCGTTCTTCGTCCAGAATTCTCCCCGTGACGACAGCCGTCGGCGTGAGTTGAACAGAGACCGGCAGATGTTCGCCTGCTGTCAGATTAACCATTCTGGGGGTTGTATCCCGCCGGTCACGCACAAACAATGAGCGTTCTACTTTCAGCAAGTACTGTCCCGGAGGGAGATCGGATAGTGAATAATGTCCGTCCGCGGCGGTTATTGCCATCTGCGGCATCCCGTTCGGAATCGGAGTCACAGTCACATGTGCATCGGGGAGCGGTTCGCCGGAAGTCTTAGTGACGACTCCATCGATGGCCGCCGTAAGAGCCTTTTTAGAGGCATCCTGAGCGCGGTACACGCCCGTAAGTGCTATACAGACACCCGCTGAGATTCCGGCCAAAATTGTGACGCGCTTCATGCTGGGCTTTTATTTTATAACACACTGATCTGCTCTTCGCCGTTGTTCACGGCGATACATGGAGTGGCCGAAAATAACAATGAAATCACCGCGAGTCGTGTATCACCACTGAGGACAAAGTCGTTAAGACCTGAGCCGGTCGGAGAGATCCGGGAGGCTTTTTCTTCCTTCAAGTGCCTGTCTCTAAACAAGAGGCATTGCACATAAAGGAGTTTCCGGGACGATGTTTCGATGCAGGTTGTCAGGAGCTTTTCGACGGCTAAGACCGCAAACCGAAAGATCTTTATCCTTTCAATACGGATCGCATAAGATCGCTTAAACTCGATGGAGCCGGAGAATATCGGAGAGGGCTAAAGAACGTGTCGGATCGGGAGATGATTGGAAGGGGTCCGGGAGCGCTAAGAACTCGGAATGTACCTGGCCCAACACGACTCCAGCGGGAACGATCCCATTGCTTTTTGATGCTGGTTGTTGTCGTTCTGTATCTTTTGTCCTCGGTTCAATCGATCCAGGCACAGACGCAGGGTCCGACTACTTATTCACTTTCCAACGCCACCGGATATAGGGATATCCCGCCGAGTCTGGTTCTGGTGGTTGGCGACAGCTCCAATTCTCGTCTGGACCGTCAGGCGGTTATCAAGTTGGACGACCTCGCGAGAAAAAACACGCTCTGGCAGGCGACAATGGGGGATTCCCGGGCGTCATTCTATGACCTTGCGCCGGGAGAATGCGACGTTGACGTCAGTGCGGTTGGATATGAGCCCCAGCACCGGCATGTGCAAATCGTCATGGCGAGACAGGACCTGCGTTTGGAGATCCAGCTCGAGCGCGATCCCGATGCCGTTAACCTGAATTCCTCCGACGACATCATACCCCCCAAATACCGCAATGACACAAAACGCGCGCTGGACGCTCTAAAAGCGGGGAAACTTGCCGAGGCGCGGAAGCAGCTTGATCGAGTGTATAAATTCGCTCCCGACAGCGCGCAGATCAACTTCTTATATGGGTATTTGTTTTTCGCTCTGAAAGATTTAGAAAAATCGGAATCCTACCTGAGCCGGTCCGTCGTTTTGGATCCGCGCCGCCAGCCAACACTGAGCCTGCTCGGAAGAGTGCAGCTGAAACGCCACCATGACCATGACGCGCAAACGTCATTAGAACGGGCGATCGCCATTAATACTCAAGACTCGACGGCGCATAGCTTTCTCGCTCACGCCTATTTGAACCAGAAGCAATACGACAAGGCACGGGAACAGGCGCAATTGGTCATCGAGAAAAGTAAAAGTAAAGGTGCAGCTGAAGCTGGGCTGATCCTGGGAGAAGCGTTGATTGGCCTCGGCCAGGACGGCGAAGGGATCAAAATTCTCCAGGCGTTCTTGACAGACCATCCGAACAATCCCGACCGGGCGGCGCTGGAAACCTTCATTGCGAGGGTTCAATCGCACGAACAGGGGGCAACTCTGACTGCAGGAACGGAGCTGCCGGATGACCGGGTTCTCGATGCATCTCTTCCGGATCTTCCGCCGAGTGCCTGGGGACCACCTGGTGTAGATGATGTAAAGCCTTCGGTGGCAGCCGGTCTGCCCTGCCCTCATGACCAGGTGATCGAGATGTCCGGCAAGCGTGTTCAACAGCTGGTCCAGAATGTCTCCCAATTTGCGGCAATTGAAGATTTGTTACATGAAAAGCTCAATCGCTTTGGCAACCCAACCACCAAGGTCAATCGCCAGTTCGATTATCTGGCCACGATTTCGGAGAACCCTCCTGGTTATTTCAACATTAACGAAGATCGCATGGTACGATCCGGGCTCAGCGATACCCCGGACGGGATCATCACCCGAGGCTTCATGGGCCTTGCGATGATTTTTCATCCCGATATGCGCGACGATTTTCAGATGACCTGCGAAGGCCTGGGGCAGTGGCAGGGGCAGGCGACCTGGCTCATGTACTTCCGGCACCGCGACGACAAGCCCAGCCGGTATGGCCAGTTCACATCGAATAATCAACCCTACGCCGTAAAACTGAAGGGACGCGCATGGATCAGCGCCGATAACTTCGAAATCGTGCGCATGGAATCCGAGTTGTCCGGGCCGGTAGGACAGCTCTCCGTCCAACATCAGGTCGTCGAGTACGGCCCTGTTCATTTCAAGAAGGAAAATGCGGATCTGTGGCTTCCCAAAACAGTCGATCTTTATTTAGAGATCAACCGGCGCCAGTATTACCGGCGCCACAGCTTTGATCGATACGTTTTGTTTTCAGTGAATACTGAAGAGGAGTTGCATAGCCCGAAAGCGGAACCGGATAACACCCTTGTCCCTGATCATGACCACTGCCGGGATTCGTCCCCGTCGTCATGCCCGAATTCCGCCATCCCGGAGAAAACTCCGGGCTAAGTTTGGTCTAGGTTCACTGTCGCCGTTTCCAGGCATTCAGGCGTTTTTTCAGCTGGTGGATCGCCAAGTGGAGAGAACGATATGCCCTTCGATGGGTGCGAAAAAATATTCTCCGTAAGGTGACTGCTCCATGACGTGGGAATCTTCTCGCTTTGTTCCATTGCTTTGTTCCTCGCCACAGTATCTATTTTTCAGCGTGGGATTCGGGTATGGCGGCGGGTACTGCCGGTGTCGCTATTTATGAGTGGCGGAATCATCGCGATTCTGCCGTTTGCAAGCTACCTTGTCTTGCATCGCGGACTTGCCGATTTCACGTCGGACTTGGTATCGAGCGCCACGGGCATCGTGTAATGATTCTCGGCCATGAACGGTTTCACGTCCTTGGCGTTCACCATGTGGCCCAGAATCTCAGGATCAGAACGTTGGACGACGGACCCGGTATTTCGAATACCGCCAATCTGTTCGTTCCCTTCTTCACAACGAAACCCCGCGGCTCCGGTATCGGGCTTGTCTTAACAACGATAGGTTTCACAATTGCCCTCCCGCGGGTAGTATGCTTGTTCCAGAAGGATGGCTATGCCGACAGAAATCATTAAAAAGCGGTTTACGGTGGACGAATATTACCGCATGGCCGAGGCCGGCATTCTCCAGCCGCAAGATCGGGTGGAACT
>DASXLG010000208.1 GCA_036496425.1 Terriglobia bacterium
TTCCTACACGAAACATGAGCCCGTCGGTGTTGTCGGCCAGATCATTCCGTGGAATTTCCCGCTGCTCATGCAAGCCTGGAAGCTTGGACCGGCTCTGGCTTCCGGATGCACGGTCGTCATGAAGCCGGCGGAACAGACACCGTTGAGTGCACTGCGCGTGGGCGAACTCATCATGGAAGCCGGCTTCCCCGAAGGCGTAGTCAACCTGCTGCCGGGCTACGGTCCCACTGCGGGAGCCGCTATTGCGCATCACATGGATGTCGACAAAGTGGCATTCACAGGTTCGACCGAAGTCGGGCATCTCATCATGAAGGCCTCGGCAGACAGCAACCTGAAGCGCGTCACGCTGGAGCTGGGCGGCAAAAGTCCCAACATCGTTTTCGCCGACGCGGACATGGACGAAGCGATCGAGGGTGCGCACTTCGGCCTTTTCTTCAATCAAGGCCAGTGTTGCTGCGCCGGCTCGCGCCTGTTCGTCGAAGACAAGTGCTACGACGAATTCGTTGAAAAGAGCGTGGCGCGGGCGAACAAGCGGACAGTCGGCGATCCGTTCGATCGCGGCACCGAGCAGGGGCCTCAGGTGGATCAGGATCAATTCAACAAAGTGATGAGCTACATCGAGTCCGGCAAGCGCGAGAAGGCGAAGCTTCTCGCCGGCGGCAACCGTGCCGGCGACAAAGGATTTTTCATCGAGCCGACGGTGTTCGCCGATGTCCAGGACGATATGAAGATCGCCAGGGAAGAGATTTTCGGCCCTGTGATGTCGATCCTGAAATTCAAAGACATCCGCGAAGTCGTGGACCGCGCGAACCGCACAACGTATGGCCTCGCCGCCGCCGTCTGGACCAGAGACATCGGCAAAGCTCACGCGGTCGCCGACGGGGTCCGCGCCGGAACCGTCTGGGTCAATTGTTTCGATGTCTTCGACGCCGCGGCCCCGTTCGGAGGATTCAAGCAATCCGGCATCGGACGCGAGCTTGGGGAATATGCGCTGTCGAACTACACCGAGGTCAAAACCGTTACGATCAAGCTTTAATCGCGCAACCCCCTGTAGGCGCGGTCTGTGACCGCGCGTATTTGTTGATTTGTGCAAACCGCGGTCATAGACCGCGCCTACAGCAATCCCGAATCCGTCGCGGTTCCTACCTCGGAAGAGTCTCTGGTTTCGAGCCGAAACCGGTGCGTGCTCCTTTGTTATCGCGTTGGAGGACACGTTCGGTATTTGCGATCGAGAAACCGGCTTCGTAAACCAGCTGAGCGACGCGGGCCATCTTCGGGAACAGGATTTTGTCCACCGTGTCGCTCACACGGTGATAGTCGGGATGCAATCCCGTTGTAAAGAACGCGATCGGGATGCCTTTCGATGCGTAGCTGTAATGGTCGCTGCGTGTGTAAACACTCTCCGGATCGTTGACGTCGTTCAGTTCGTAGTCGAGTGTCAGGGGATTCGCGAAACTCCCGTTGGTTTGGACAATGACGTTATGCAGATCCGTGCTGATGCGGTCCGCGCCGACAATGAAGAGCGTATTGGAGTAATCGCCCTCGATATCGTTGCAGTCATCGCGTCCGACCATGTCCATGTTGAGTTGGGCCTGGACCTTCTCCAGAGGAACCACCGGAAAGTCGGCGTTATAGCGGGAGCCGTACAGACCGGCTTCCTCGCCGGTATGCCAGATGAAGACGATCGAACGCTTGGGTTTTGGTCCCGTCGCGAAAGCCTTCGCGATCGCCAATTCGGCCGTTGAACCGGAACCGTCATCATCGGCTCCGTTGCTGATGAAGTCGCGTTGATCGAACGGCTCGGAGTTTGCTTCCGGACCTGCTCCGCCTCCCGCGGCGCCGCGCGCGCCGCCAGGCCCGGGATTCCCCCTTTGTACCTTTTTCCCCGCCGCAACAACGGCAGCTTGCGCGGCCGGACTGCGCCTGCGGCACGCGTCCGGAGCGCCGCCCCGGCCGTTACCGGCCTGGTTGTAACCGATGTGGTCCAGGTGCGCACCGAACATCACGTAAGTCTCTTTCAGCGTGGGATCGCTGCCTTCGATCATCCCTGCGACATTGTGCGCGATCTGCTCGGAGATCACGTCGTATGTATTATCGATACTGATCGTGACGTTGACGGGCCACGACGCAGCTGAAATCGGGTCGTTCTTTTCGGCCTTGGCCTTGATGTCTTCAAACTTGAGCGGACCGGCTGCAAACAAGGCTTCGAAGAATGTTTCGTCCCCGCTGAACTGTGGGGCCTTGGGCAGATCGACGCTCTGAACGGTCGTAAAGTCCGGCGCATTTGCTTGCGCACCGCCGCGGCCCCGGCCGCCGGCGCCGCCACGTTGTCCTCCCGGAGCATTCCCGCGTGCCGCGCGAACCGCTTGCTGCGCCTGCGCTACCGCATTATTCGCTTCAGTCAATGCCGCCTGGGCTTTTGTAAGGGCTTGCTCTGCCTGCGTCGGTGCAGGGGGCGCCGGCTGGAACGTAATCTGTGCCTTGGCCCCCATCGTCTCCGGATTCACCACACGCGCGCCGGGCGCCGGAACATTCCCTGCACCACCATTCCCGCGACCGCCCGCGGCCGGACGAAGAGAAGGAATCCAGACGACCAGCTTGTTTTTAACATCACGTCCTTGATAATCGCTCTCCCGGCTGTAGCCAAGGAACTCGACGCCATCGAAGGTCAGCGTCTGTTTGGCTCCTGCATTCGCGTTGAAGGTCACGTGGTTACCGTGCTTGAACGTCTGGTCGGCGAGAGTGACGGAGGAATTCCGTGTGGCCTTGTATCCTTTCAGGCGCACCGGCTGCAGATAACTGCCGTTTGCGCCAAGCGGCTTGATCCTCCACTCCTTCAGATGATCGGCAATATACTGGGCCGCGAGACCGTAACCTTCAGTGAAAATCTGCCGGCCCGAGAGTTCGTCGGACGAAAGGTAGGTGAGCCACTCCTTCATCTCCGCGACGCTGATCTGCGGGTACTTGACGCCCTTCGCGAAATCGGGCGCCTGCGCAGCAAGGTTCCACGGTTGTGCCCATATCAAGAAGAGAAAGGCGAAAACGAGGGCAAATGTTCTTTTCATTCTGGTCTCCACGGGTGAAAGTGTGAGGATAGCCGAACTCCGCAGGCATGGTCTATGTTGAACAGATTGTCAGCCATCCATAGCTCATAGAATGGCTGAGACGGCAGATATCGCTTAGGCGACTTCGCTGGATGCAAGCCGGCCATTCACGGTTCGCCAGAAAGTTGCGACCGCCTTCTTTTTTTGGTCGAAGAAGTCCTCGAAAAAGCCGACTGGGTTTAGCGGTGGAGGATAAGAATACCGCTCCCCGTCGTCTCCAATCGCGGTGACCCAATCACTAGGTTCCCGCTTGTCGACGACAGAAAATAGTACCGGCGGGTATAGGAAGGGGCGGCCGGCATTATTCAGAATCCGAAACTCATTCGCCTCGATCCCGATGACGGCATATAGCTGACCGAATGTAAGGTCTCGATATCGCGCGTTTTTTTTCTTAAGTTTGACGATCATGGCTAACCGATCTGCACTTCTCTGACTTCAAACCTGCCGATTCCCGGATGCTCATACCAATGATACTCAATCGTCTTATCGCCCATCTCTCTGAGGAGGGGTGTTATTTTCAAACTGCCCCTATTCGTACCTTAGCGCCACCATCGGATCGACTTTCGTTGCCCGCCGTGCGGGAATATAGCAGGCCAGCAGCGCGACTGCGGCCAGCACACCTGCGACCCACGCCAGCGTCGCGGGATCGCGCGGCGGGACGTTGTACAGGATCGTGCTGATGTATCGCGTTAGCCCGAGCGCTCCGCCCAGTCCAATCACCAGACCAATCAGCGCCAGAATCAGGCCGCGCACGAGGACGAGGGCCAACAGCGTGGAGCGGCTTGCGCCGAGCGCCGCTCTCACGCCGAGTTCGTGTGTCCGCTGCGCGACCGCGTATGCCAGCACACCGTAGATCCCGATCGAGGCCAACACCAGGGCGATGCCTGAGAAGATCGTGAGAAGCATCGCCTCCATGCGGTTGCCGACCGCGGAATCGTCCATAATCCGCTGCAGGGTGCGGACATTGTCCAATGGCTGATTGCGATTCACTCCCCCGATGGCATTGCGGATCGGCTTCTCAAGCAAAGCCGGGTCTAAATTCGTTCGCACGGACATCGTCATGCCGTAGGCAGGTGTCTGTTCGTTGGAAACGTACATCACTTCGCTGCGATCATCCGTCAGTCCGCCGAGTTTTTCGTTAGCGATGACGCCGACGACTTCCCAGGCGATCTCCGGGCCAAGCTGCGTTTTGCCCGGAATGATTTCCGGAATGAGAATGCGCTGGCCAACGGGCTCCACGTCGTTGAAGAAAGTCTTCGCAAACCGGCTGTTGATGACCATCGCTTGCGCAGCGCCCTTGCGGTCGTGCTCGTTCAGGAACCGGCCTTTGAGAAGGCGAATCCCCAGCGTGCTGAAGTACGAAGCGCTCACGATTTTATAGGGACGGCCCTGGCGATTGGCTCGATCGACGACCGGCTTGCTCGCCAACTGGAACGGCATCCCGTAACAGGTGCCCGACATCGGCGGCGCGCAGCTCAGAGCCACGTCGCGCACGCCGGCTACCGCCTTTACGGCCTCTGCAAGCTGTGCGTAGTAGGAATTCAATGCCGTGGGATCGGGATATTGCTTGTCGGAGACCGGGAGACCGAACGTCAGAACGCTGGTCGTGCTCATTCCCGTGTCGACGTGGATCAGCCGGAAAAAACTGCGGATCAGCAGTCCGGAACCCGCCAGGAGCACGAATGCGATCGCGATTTCCGCCACCACCAGAGCGTCGCGCATGATCTTGCGCCCGCTGCCCGCGGTCGATCCGCGCCCGCCCTCCTTCATTGCAGCCACGAGATCGGGTTTGGTCGCCTGCAATGCCGGAATCATGCCGAACAGAACTCCCGCCAATACCGAAACACCGAAAGTGAACAGCAGCACCCGTGTATCGAGCGTGACCACAACTTCTGGCGGAAGCGTGTTCGGAGGAACCAGGGATTTCAACCAGATCATTGTTCCGTACCCCACGCCGACACCCAGTATCCCGCCCATCAGCGACAGCACGACATTTTCGGTGAGGAATTGCCGGATCAAGCGCCATCGCTGGGCACCGAGCGATGCGCGTACGGACACTTCCCTCTCCCGCGTCACACCGCGCGCCAGAGACAGATTGGCGATGTTCGCGCAACCGATCAGGAGCAGGCCGCCGACGGCGTACATCAACGTGAGAACCGAAGTGCGGACGCCATCGTCGATGAAAATGTTCTTGTAATAGTCGAGCGCTACGCCCCAGCCCTTGTTGGAATCCGGAAAGTCGGCGGCGATACGTGCGCCGATGGCATCCATTCCCTGCTGCGCCTGCTCGATGGTCACGCCCTGTTTCAATAACGCCAAAGACCCGAACCAATGGAAGTTGCGAGTCATATTCGAGGGTTCGAATGCGAGCGGCCGCCAGAACTGCTGATAAGTGCGATCGAAGGCGCTTCCGCGTTGCAGCACTCCGATAACGGTATAGGGTTGGCCGTCCAGAATAATCTTGCGGCCGACAATATCGGGATCCGACCCGAACTGGTCGCGCCATAGCACGCTGCTCAGCACGACGACTTTCTCCTGGCCGAGCTGATCTTCACCCGGAACGAACAGGCGGCCCTGGGCGGCTTTCATGCCGAAGATGTCGAAGTAGTGAACGCCGACTCGAGCACCGCGCAATTGAACCGGATCGCCGGAACCGGTGAGGACGGCATTCCCCCCAGTCTGCGGGGCCATGTATTCGAACACCTGGTTCTGTTTTTCCCAATCCAGATAGTTGAGCGTTGAGATTCCGTTGCGCGCCGTAGGCGGGCCCGGCGGCTTTTCGAGGACGCGCACGATCCGATCGGCGGTCGGGTACGGCAGCGGGCTGAGCAGAAAACCGTTGACGAAACTGAAGATCGCTGCGTTGGCCCCGATGCCCACCGCCAGCGTAAGAATCGCAACGGCAGCGAATCCCGGCGCGCTGCGCAGCGTGCGGAACGCGTACCTCATGTCCTGCCACAACTGTGACATTCAGCCTCCTTCTGATGTATTCGAATCGAGGAACGACCTCGGCGAGTTATACAGTAACTTGGAACAGAACGGCACCGATAATTGACATGAACGAATTCACTCGCTACCCAGGCATGCCTGCCGCTGAGCAACCATGTCGCTACGGCATGGAACCTTTGCTATTTGCCGGCCGGCGGGTTTGAACTAATTCTGCTCCTCGGATATAGATAATTTATGGACAATCGGAAACCTGAGCCTTGCATCATTACTGTCGCGATCACCGGATCGCTTCCCCGAAAAGAGAACAATCCTGCTGTACCCATTACCGTCAGCCAGCAGGTCGAATCCACTCATGCCGCCTTCGAGGCCGGCGCTTCGGTGGTTCATCTGCATGTGCGCAACGATGATCAGTCACCGACATCGAATCCCGACAAATTTGCCGATTTTCAAGAACGCATTCGCAAAGTCTGTCCGGGCATCATCGTCCAGTTCTCTACCGGAGGAAGGTCCGGCGTGGGGCCTGAACGTGGCGGAATGCTGCATCACGCCCCGGATATGGCATCGCTGTCTACAGGATCTTGCAATTTCCCCACGCGTATTTACGAAAACTCACCCGATCTTATTAAGGACCTGGCGGAAACAATGATCCGCTATGACATTAAGCCGGAGATCGAGGTCTTTGATCTGGCAATGCTGTACAACGCCGTCAATTATGTTCGCGATGGGCTGATCAAAGGCCCGTTGCATGTCCAATTCGTGTTGGGCGTCAAGAATGCATTGCCGGCGGAAAGAGATTTGCTCGAATTTCAGGTGGCCAAACTCAGGCAACTCCTGCCCGAGGCGACATGGGTGGCGGCTGGAATCGGCCGGCACCAGATTGAAGTCAACCGCTGGTGCCTGGAAATGGGTGGTCACTGTCGTACGGGCCTCGAAGACAACATACGATGGGATACGACACGTCTGGCCGGATCCAATGCCGAACTCGTCAAACGCGTAGCCGAAATGTGCGCCGAGTACAACCGAGTTGTCGCATCGCCCGAACTCGCGCGTCATATCCTGGGACTCCGAACGGCCGACAGCGCCACCAACCTGCCGGCCGCGAGCTGACACCGAAATATTCCAAATGACTTTGCACAACGGTCCCTTCTGTAGGCGCGGTTATAGACGTCACGATGTAGCGGATTCAACTGAAGAGATCAGCCACAAAAGGCACAAAAGGGGATCCACTCTTTTGTGCTTTTGTGCCTTTTGTGGCTAATCTCTTAGTTGAACACTGACATAATAGCGGTTTGCATGAATCCGCATCTTGCGAGCCTTCAGCCGTATCCCTTCGAGCGTTTGAAACAACTTTTCGCATCTGTGACGCCGAACGCGGCTTACCGTTTCATCAGCCTTGGGATTGGTGAGCCGCGACACGCAACGCCCCGGCTCGTCCTGGATGCGCTGGCCGGAGCGACGCGTGAACTGGCCATGTATCCTCCGACGGTGGGCTCGCCGGATTTGCGCCAGGCATGCGCCGGATGGCTGCAGCGCCGTTATGGCGTGAACCTGGACCCGGCGAACCAGGTCTTGCCGGTCAACGGTTCGCGCGAAGCTTTATTCGCTTTCGCCCAGACGGTGGTGGATGGCGGCAAGAGCGATGCCGTCGTGATCTGCCCGAACCCGTTCTATCAAATCTATGAAGGCGCCGCTCTGCTGGCAGGGGCAACTCCGTATTACGCGCCGAGCGATCCGGCTCGAAACTTCAACATCAACTGGGACGGTATCGGCGGCGACGTGTGGACGCGCACGCAGCTGGTCTATGTCTGCTCCCCCGGCAATCCAACGGGCGCCGTGATGCCGATGGCGGACTGGGAAAAACTCTTCGACTTGAGCCGGCGGTACGGTTTCGTGATCGCGAGCGACGAATGTTACAGCGAGATCTACTTTCGGGACGAGCCGCCGCTTGGAGGCCTGGAAGCCGCCGCCAGAGCGGGCCTCGCGGATTTCAAAAACCTCGTCATGTTCACCAGCCTGTCGAAACGAAGCAATGTGCCGGGCATGCGCACCGGCTTCGTGGCCGGCGACGCCGGCATCCTGAAACAGTTCCTGCTCTACCGCACGTATCATGGGTGCGCGATGAGCGGCATGGTTCAGGCGGCGAGCATTGCGGCCTGGAACGATGAGGCGCATGTCGTGGAAAACCGCAGCCTGTACCGCGAAAAATTTGAGGCGGTCACGCCCATGCTTGCGGAAGTCCTCGATGTTCGTTTGCCCGACGCTGCCTTTTACCTCTGGGCCGCTGTGCCGGGCGGCGACGATGAAGGTTTCGCCCGCGCCTTGATGGCTCGATACAATGTGACCGTACTGCCCGGAAGCTACCTCGCGCGCAATGCCGAAGGGTGGAATCCCGGAACGGGCCGCATCCGGATGGCACTGGTGGCGGAGACCGAGGAGTGCGTGGAGGCCGCAAAACGCATCGTGGCCTTCGTCAAAGGTGCAAAGAAATGAAAGTTGAACTGGAAACAATTATCAATAACGCCTGGGAACAGCGCGCCGTCATAAATACAACGACGGCTACGCCGGTCTTTCGCGAGGCGGTCGATCACGTTATCGCGGAGCTGGATGCGGGCCACCTGCGCGTCGCGTCGCGCACCGGAGTCGGCCAGTGGACCACGCACGAGTGGATCAAGAAGGCCGTTCTGTTGTCGTTCCGGTTGAGCGACAACGTCCTGATGAAATCGGGCGACCTCGGTTTCTATGACAAGGTCCCCACCAAATTCGCGCGCTCCAGCGAAGACGAAATGAAAGCAAGCGGCATTCGCGTGGTGCCACCGGCCGTGGCGCGGCGCGGGAGCTTCATCGGGAAAGGCGCGATCCTGATGCCTTCGTACGTCAACGTTGGCGCATATGTGGACGAAGGGACGATGGTCGATACCTGGGCCACCGTCGGTTCCTGCGCACAGATCGGCAAAGGCGTTCATCTGGCGGGCGGCGTGGGTATCGGCGGCGTGCTCGAACCGGTGCAGGCGAATCCCACGATCATCGAAGACAACTGTTTCATCGGAGCGCGTTCTGAAATCGTCGAAGGCGTGATCGTCGAAGAAAACTCCGTCATATCGATGGGCGTCTACATCGGCCAGAGCACCCGGATCTATGACCGCGCCACCGGCGAAATCTCTTATGGGCGCGTGCCGGCAGGGTCGGTGGTTGTATCGGGAAACCTGCCTTCCGCAGACGGCAAGTACAGTCTCTATTGCGCGGTTATCGTCAAACGCGTCGATGCGCAAACCCGCGCCAAGACCTCATTGAACGACCTGCTTCGGGACTGATTGGCTCTTAGCATGTCGCGCACTGTAGAGTTCACCGAACAATTGATCTCATGCCCCTCCGTCACTCCTGACGACGCGGGCTGCCTGGACTTGATCGGGGCCCGGCTGGCGGGCGTTGGTTTTGCGTGTGAGCGGCTGGACAGCGGACCGGAGAGTTTTCGCGTCTTTAACCTGTGGGCCATCCACCGCAGCAACAAGCCCGGCGCACGCACCTTGGTGTTCGCGGGACATACGGACGTGGTGCCGGCAGGCCCGATAGATCAGTGGTCGAGCCGTCCGTTCACGCCCGTGATCCGCGACGGCAAACTTTATGGTCGCGGCGCCGCCGACATGAAGGGTTCGATTGCGGCGATGATCGTGGCGTGCGAGGAATTCCTTGCGGCGCATGCCGATTCCCCGTTTTCCATCGCGTTTCTGCTGACCAGCGACGAAGAAGGTCCGGCGGTCGACGGCACGGTCAAAGTATGCGAGGCGTTGACGGCGCGGGGCGAGTGCCTGGACTGGTGCATCGTGGGCGAGCCGACAGCTGCCGCACGAACTGGAGACACGATCAAGAATGGCAGGCGCGGCACGATGAGCGGAAAGCTCACCGTTAAAGGAGTGCAAGGCCATGTCGCGTATCCGCATCTTGCCAGGAATCCGATCCATCTTCTGGCGCCGGCTTTGGCAGAACTCGCGGCCGTCGAATGGGACAATGGAAATCGATTTTTCCCACCCACGAGCTGGCAGGTCAGCAACATCCACGCGGGCACCGGCGCCGGCAATGTGATACCGGGCGAGTGCCTGGTGGATTTCAATTTCCGTTTCTGCACGGAGTCCACACCCGAACATTTGCAGCGGCGTCTGACTACCATCCTCGATCGTCATGGTCTCGAATACGCCATTCAGTGGACGATTGGCGGCTTGCCCTTCCTGACGGCGCCTGGAGATCTTGTCCGCAACGTGCAACAAGCCATCCGCGAAGAGACCGGAATCGATCCGGAACTCTCCACCACCGGCGGCACCAGCGACGGCCGCTTCATCGCGCAAATCTGTGCGGAGGTTATCGAACTAGGGCCGCCGAATGCCTCGATTCACAAGATCGACGAGCACGTCGGGATCGAGGAGTTGGAAACGCTCAAGAACATTTACGGCCGTGTTCTGGCCCGATTGACGCTACCGGATGGCAGCCCGAATCTCGGCCAGTAACTCTTTTCGGTTGATCGATCTTTTCAAATTGCTGATCGATCGTAAAGGGTGGGGGAAAACCGATCGTAGCACATCGACAATTCCGCCGGTCCCCAAAATGCACACAGAAATATCATGTCGTTTGATGTCGAAAGAGTCCGCAAGTCGAGCCGCAGGATTCACAAGTTCCTCAAAAAAAACCCGAAGCGGCCGAGTTCGGATGCCATTCACCGGCTGCGGACAGGAGTGCGAAGTCTCGAAACCGTTTTCGAGACGTTGGGCCTTGATTCGAAAAAAAGGATTAAACGGTTGCTGCGCGACCTCAAATCCGTGCGCAAGAGTGCCGGTAAGGTCCGGGATATGGACGTCCTGACTGCAGATGCTTTAACCCTCGGCCAGGTTCAGGAGCAGGACTGCCTTGTCCAGCTTCTCGAATATCTCGGCGCCGAAAGAAACCGATACGCGCGCAAATTGCGGCGGCTGGTTGCAGCATCAGGCGCGCAACTCAGGCGGGACGTGAAACGCAACTTCAAGTACACGAAAAAGCTTCTCGAACAGGCGGAAGAGAATCCGGCGGGCTCCCGCGCGCTGCCGGCAACTCTGGCGAAAACATTTCAGCTGTCTTCGGAATTGACGAGTGAACCGCGCATCACCAAAAACAATCTTCACCCATACAGGATCAAGGTGAAAGAGCTGCGGGACATCCTGCAATTGGCGGAGGGCGCCGCCGACCCGCGGTTTCTGGAAATGCTGGGTGGCGTGAAGGATGCCATCGGCGAATGGCATGATTGGAGTGTGCTCGCTGCAACGGCCGGTGATCTACTCGACCATGGTCCGTCATGCAGGCTCACCAGGCATTTGAAAGAGGTGGTGGACTCGAAGTTCCAACGAGCTCTTCTGTTGACCGGACAGTTACGAGAGAAGTATCTGTCGGCGGCGCCTCGATCGAACCAGAAATCCCGGCCGGCCGGTAAGGGGCTTATGCCTGCGCCGATCATCAATGCAGCGGCGTCGATTGCCGCCGGTTAGACCATGGAAAAATTCCAGCCCCGTTCGGCATGGCAATTGCGCGGTATCCTATGGAAAAGACCATTCCACAAGGGAGTGACGGAACCGAATGAACATAGAATCCATGGGCCGGTCGGAGGCTTTCGCGCTGTTTACGCAGGCGGCGGAACGCTACTGCCTTGGTCTGTCGAATGGTGCGATGCGGAGCTACGCACTGAAATACTTGACGTTCCTGCAAGCGAGGGCGCAAGGCGCGGAACAGGAAGAGCCTAAGAACGGCCGCGCGTCCAGCTTCGACTGCGTTCTTATCCGTTCATATTTGACCAAGCTGTACCGGGACGCCATGGACACCCGCGCAGACCGGGCAGCGTAGGTCCACTCAGAGAACTGGCATTCACGGAAGGATACCTCAGTTCTCATAGTCTATTGGATCATTGCATCATTGGAAGTTTCTTCATTTCAAATTTGAAATGAAGAAACTTCCAATGATGCAATGAT
>DASXLG010000209.1 GCA_036496425.1 Terriglobia bacterium
TCCCTGCTTGAAGGGGGACGCGTCCGGGCACCACGTGCCGTAACAGGATTCATCGAAGCAGAAAAGGTCGTACGGGTCGTTTCCGGCGGAGTGAAAAACAGTCCGGTCGACCCTACAGGAAAGACGCAGGTCGCCGATCAAAAGGCTGAAACCGGAGTATATAGCAATGTGCCGTATGCTCGCGTCGAGTACGTCGCCGATAGCATAACCGCTTATTTCAATCTGGATTTGGCACTGATCAGAGGTTACCGGCTGGGAGCGCCTGCCGTGAACCTCCTCATTGCGCTGTCGTTACTGAAGATTCGACGCTTCTTGGATACCAGTTTACGATTGCGAACGGCATGTGATTTCACGGTTGAAAACATTCGAGCGACTGCCCCGAAAGAGTTTGAATTACCGTCCGCCGCTGAATTGCTTCGAGAGGTTCAAGAAGGGATCAAATCCTGCGCGCCATTGTTCGCAGATCCTCCGGTTACGCGGCTCAAAACGAAGGTCAAGATCGTTGAGAAAAGTGAGAAGGCAGGCGCATCTGCATGATCTCGATTCGGCTCGTATTTACCGCTGGACGCTATCACGCAACCCCGTGGGGACGTCATGTGAACGAGGGCGCGTCCGAGTGGCCACCTTCCCCGTACCGGCTCCTCAGGGCCTTATTTGACACCTGGCAGCGCAAATGCCCTGAGCTCGATAAAGATATTGTCCGGGGTCTCTTGCAGGTGCTCGCAGCCAGTCCACCAAAATTCATTTTGCCGCGCGCCGTAGCAACCCACACGCGTTCGTACCTGAGCGCCAATGCGCTCGATCCGACTGATAAGAATCTGGTTTTCGACTCCTTTCTGGTCTTCGACCGGCAGCACGAGTGTTTTATCACTTGGGAAAACTTGGACCTCGCCGCTGATCTTCGATCAACGCTTCGCCAACTGCTGGAAAATCTGAATTATCTCGGGCGCTCGGAATCATGGGTTCACGCCGAGATTCAGGACAACGTCCCCAAGGAGGGGAATGTGTGCGATGTCGTAGACAAAGCCGGTCACTCAGGCGAACTTGTATCGGTCGCATGCGCCGTGCCGACAGCCGAATACAACGCGAAAGTACCTTGGATGGACGCTCTCACATTTTCGACGACTCAACTCCTGAAGGAACACACCAGCTCTCCTCCACTGTTAAAGCAGGTCCGGTATCTGCGTGCCGACGACTCCATTTCAACCGATCCTCCGTCACTAAAAGCGGCGATACCGAGACAGATAGGCGCGGTTCTCTTAAGTTTGGATTCCACCGTTTTGCCGCTTGTCACGGCGACAGTTGAAGTTGCCGAACAGATTCGAACCCGATTGATGGGCGCACACAAGGCTCGAATGGGCAATGATCCCACGAAGGTGTCTTCCGTATTCAGCGGGAAATCCGCGGATGGCAGCAAGCGGTTGGATCATGGACATGTTTATATTCTTCCGTTGGAATCCAAATCACATGAGCCCAATAAACAAGGCCGTATCGATCGCGTGCTCATTCTGAGCCTCTTGGATTGCTTCAAGCAGGATGAGCTCAGGGCGATAGGGGGTGTCACCGAATTATGGCAGGCGGGAAATCGTCCCAAGGTCAGGTGTGTAATAACGTGGCAAGGACCATCGACCGAGTCTACCCAACGGGTGTGGACCACGGAAGTGGAGAGCGCGACGCCGTTTGTTCCTCCAAGACTGTGGCGAAAGGGTCGGGACTTCCGGCAATTCATCCAAAACGAGGTCGAGCGTGAATGCCGGAATCACAGAATCAATGCCAGTCTCCAGCCAGTCGAACCGATAAACAAAATAGGAAGCGGGCGTTTTGACGTTGTCGAGTATCGCCGCAACAGGAAGGAAGACCCTGTTCGCCGCGGATACTCTTTCCGCCTGATATTTTCGGAGCCCGTCCTCGCCCCGTTCGCCATTGGTTACGGAGCACATTTCGGTCTTGGCCAATTTCTACCTACACCAATCTGAATATCTGAATTGGCTTTGTCCGCCGGAACATCTTGTCTTTGCAGAAATGTAGTGCGGCAGATTCGTTGAGATTGGACAGATAGTTTTGGCCCCCCTTGAAACTTATTCGGCCTTTGTTATTATTGAGTTGTTGCTGTGGTCAGCTCTACTTATTGGGCTGGCCCGGCCTATATGAGGCCCCGAAAGGGGCCTTAACTTATGTAAAGGCTCGCAATCTTTGTCGATGTAGGCCATTTCTCACCTCAGCCGGTTTTTGTGCAAAGCCCGAGCCGCACAATCTTCGGCGGCGCACCATCGACGGCACTGCGATCCCGAAAAATCCGTATCTTTCGTAACGATCACAAAACCATGCTCTCGGGCGAAGTCCCAAATCTTCCGGTCGCTCGCCCCACGCAAGCGGGCGTGGCTGGATCGCAGCTGACGCTGGATTAAACGGATTCCGTCGACTCACGTGCAGTATTGGCCGCCGAATACCAATTCACGCGCCGAGTCAGGAACATGATCGCGCCGAGGATAACGAATAACCCGATGGAGCCCACAAGCAATGCCGCGTCTTCATTGGTAAGGAGTACGAAGAGATAACCATACAACACCGTCACCGTCGCCGAGATAACTCCAGCCAGGCGCACGCGGCCGAAAATCACGCGGCTGTACGCCGCGATCATGCCGATGACCGCAAGGCTCGCGACGGAATAGGCGACGGGAAACGTCAAATGTTCCGACAGCGACAGCTCGAGCAGGTAAAAGACGCAGAGCGCCGCGCCAAGCAACAAATATTGAATTGGATGCACGCGCACTCCGGCAGTCACTTCGATCAACCATGCGAACGCAAAGGTGAGGAGGATAAATAGAATCGCGTACTTCACGCTGCGATCAGCCATCCGATAGTGATCGACGGGGTCCGCCATCTCCACGCCAAAGCGGGATGCCGCGATAGGTTTGCGGAAATCCGAGCCGCGAGTCCACCACTGAGGATAGTCCCGGCCGAGGTATGAGAGCCGCCAGGTGGCATCAAACCCGTTTGCAGAAACTGTCCGCTCCGAAGGCAGCCAGTTCCCCTGAAAATTCGGAAATGGAGAGTTGGAGGCGAGTTGTACGGATGTGTCTTCGGCAAACGGCGTAAGATACAGGCCCACACTGCCGTTCAGCGACAGGGGAAACGAGAATTTGAAACTCGAATCCTCCGGGCTGACGTGAACGAGCGCGTGAATGCCCGAACCTCCTTCGGAAAATCCATTGGTCCCTGGAAGAAACTGCTGCGGGCTGCCGTTCCACGCGACTTCCGACTGGCCGCGGATAGCACGCACATCGGTGATGCCGATCGCGAGATGCGCACGATTCCAAAAGATACTGCCGGGATCGACGTCCACTTCAGCCAGGTTCGGCCGGCTGAATTCTCCTTCGACCGTCAGATCCGTGCGGTAGACGGCAATCGAAAAGATTCCGCGGCTGCGAGACTCCGAGTCGATCCGGCCCGTCACTTTCAACCGCTTTGGCAGAAAGACCGCATGACCCGTATCCTGGCGCACGACTTCCTTGCCGTTGACCGTCTCTACACGCCGTACGGCATAGGGCAGGATCAAGGCCGGACCTGTGAGTGTCTGTGCCCTTCCCCATTTCTCAGACACCTCTTCAATGGCGGCGTCTCTCCGTTCGTGCCGCTCCGAGACGAGAAAACCAATCATTGCGACCGGGATCAACAGAATCAACGCGAGCGCTCCTACCATACAAAGGCGCACCAGTCTCGAATTCTGCACGGAAGAAATCACCCCTTCGATCGACGTCATTCGTCTGTCCTCCAGATACATTTACTTTATATCACAAAGTACTTGCTTTAAGCTCGACGGCGATTCATCTTTCGCAAGGGAGTCCACAGGATGTGGGCTCAGTATGGAGCGACCTCCCCTTTCAAAATCGCCTACAATAGGCGCAAGACTGCAATAAGAGGAGCGTTATGTCCTTCACGGTGCGATTGGATTTGCCTCCAGATGTCGAGCAACGGCTTCGTCGCGAAACATCCGACCTGTCTGAAGGGGTGAAGGAAGCGTATGTTCTCGATCTTTTTCGGCGGGGAAAACTAAGCCACTACGAACTGTCACAAATCTTGGGGTTGGATCAATTCGAAACCGATGCGTATCTGAAACGGCACAGTATCTTCGAAGGATCTCTAACGCTGGAAGATCTTGAAGCGGACTTTCAGACGCTGCGGAAGATGAGTTCAAAACAGCCTTGACTGCTGGCCTTTCAGTCGCCGTTCCGGCCGCGCGATCTGCCTGTCAGGCTCAATTGTTACAATGCCTTACAGCCAAACCGAACGCGCCGCGCTGGAAATGGATTCATTTCCGAAAAAATCGGTCCATAAATCGCAGATTTGGGTTCGTTTGCCGGAAAATGGATCCAGTTTTTAAAAAACGAATCCACAAATGCCAAAACGGGATCCATTTTTGGAGAAATTGATCCAGTTTCCGAGAAATGAATCCACAAACGGCAAATATGGATTCATTTTCTGGACAATGGATCGAGTTTTTAAAAAATGCATCGACCAATCGCAAATCTGCATCCATTTTTTGGACAAATCGATGCGCTTTTAAGAAAATCGATCCATAAATGGCAAATTTGTATTCATTTTCTGGGAAATGCGTCCACAAATGGCAAACGTGAATCCATCTTTTGGAAAAATGGATTCATTTTTGAAAAAGTGAATCGAGAAATGGCAATTCTCGATCCATTTTCTGGAAAATCGATCCAGCTTTTAAAAATGTGCATCCATAAATGACAAAACTGGATTCATTTTCCGGGAAATGAATCCAATTTTGAAAAAATCAATCCATAAATCACAAATCATGATGCGCGCGTTGAAGTTATCGCTCATGCCGCAAAGCGATGAGCGGATCGACTCTCGAGGCGCTCCGTGCAGGCAGATAACCGGCGAGCGTCAGCGTGCTGACGACAATGGCCATGGCGCTGAACAATGCGACGGGGTCGTTCGGCCGGGTTCCGAAGAGAAACGATTGGATCCACTTTGCCGCACAACCAGCGTCGCCGGAACGCTGATCACGAGCGCCATCGCGATCAGAAATAACACGTCCCGCAGGACCATCCAGACGACGCGGCCGCGTTGAGCACCAAGGGCCATTCGGATGCCGATCTCGCCGGTTCGCCGTGCGACGTTGTACGACATGGTTCCATAAAGGCCGACGCAGGCAATCGTCAGCGCCAGGAGGGCAAAGGCGGTGCACAGCCGGGCGAACAGGATTTGCGGGCCGATCAACTGGTCAATCCGCGCGCTCTGGGTTTTGACGTCGTGAACCGGGACGCCGGCATCCGCCTGACGGACAATTTCACGAACCGCCTGGACATATCCGAGCGGATTACCGGAGGTTCGCAGTTCGTAGACCATTTGCCCTGGCGGCCCAAGCGCCGCCTGTGAAAACGGGAGATAAATGGTTCCGGGCGCTAATTGTTTAAGAAACACCGAGTCGCCTTTCAAATCGTTGCCGTACACCGCCGTTTCGGATACCGACAATTTCGATATCACAGCCCGGACAGGCGCGCGGCAATTGGATGTGGCGGCCGAGGGCACCGGCGTCGCCAAAGGCGCTCCTGGCAAAATCCTCATCGACGACCGCGACATACGGCAAGCCCGCGCGGTCATGCTCATCGATCTCACGCCCCTGGCGGAGCGGAATCTGCATGGTCGTAAAGAAATTCGCTCCGACGCTGAGCAAGCGCCTCGCCTTCGGGTCCGAGCCGGAAATGGCGACCTCCATGGCCGTGGTTCCTCCGCCGACCAACGGCTTCTGCGAAAGCGTGACGCTGCGAACGCCGGGAATGGCGGCGAACCCGTCGCGCAGGTCACTGTAGAAGCCGGCGATTTCAGAATCGCGATGGCCGGCCTGCCGCGCGTCGATCCCGAAAGTCAAAAGACGTTCCCGATTGAAGCCGAGTTGAATCGACTCCAGATTCGAGAGCGTTCGGATAAACAGCCCGGCGGCGGCGAGGATAACGCAGGTAAGCGCGATCTGCGCGACGACCAGAACACTGCTCAATTTCAAATGGTGGAAGATGCGGCGCTCTCCGGTGCGCGATTCTTTGAGGCCCGACAAAAGCGAAATCCGAGTCGATTGGAACGTCGGCGCCAATCCGAACAACACGCCCGTCATTGTCGAAAGCACACCGGCGATGGCCATGACGTGCCAGTTCAATTCCGCATGCAATGTGAATCTGTCGCTGCCATTCCCGATCAGAACAGTCAAGGCGTGGATTCCCCATCCGGCGACGGCAATGCCGGCTCCGCCGCCAATCGCCGCCAGCAGAATGCTTTCGGTCAGCAGCTGCCGCATGACGCGAAACCGGCCGGCGCCCATGCTCAGCCGCACCGCCATTTCCCGCTTTCGAGCCGTGGCGCGAGACAGCATCAGATTGGCGATGTTTGCGCAAACGATCGCCAGAATCAGAGCCACAAGAACGAGAAGGATATATAAAGGTCCGCTATATGCCCGCCGCAGCCCGCCTAATCCCTGCCCTCCATCGTTGACGAGCAAGGTCCGGGGATCCGTTTTCGCGTCGCTTCCGCTTCGGCTGTGTTCCCACGCGTCGAACGGCCTGGCTGACGCTGACACCCGGACGAAGCCGCGCCATGACGATGACCCAGTCGTAGTTCGGATCGACGTACCATCTGGCCGCCGGAAGAAAACGATCGCCCGCGTTCAACAGTAAATTGGCATGCATCGGCACGTAGATATCGGGCGTGATTCATTTGCGGAGAAATGAATCGACGACACCTGCGCAGGCGCGTTCGTATGAAGCCCCGGCAGCCGCAGCATCACGGTAAGACCTTGCATGAGTTCGCGGCGTGTGAGAGAACCATTCTCAAAGCGTGTCAGCAGATGGAAAGAGGAGTTGCTCGATGATTCGCAGAAGCCTTATTGCCGTTGTCGTTTTAATGTTTTTCAGCCCCGTCCGCGCGCAGGCGCAGGCCAGAACCGTTGCGGGCGAGTTCTCTGTCGAGCCGCCGACGTTGCTGTCGCTCGGCTTCGATTGGAAGGTCACCGGCGACGACAACCGTAACGCATCGGTCGACGTCTCGTATCGGAAGAGAGGAGAGACGGCCTGGAAAAAGGGCCTGCCTCTGCTGCGGCTGCAACACGAATGGGTGAACGGCGGCCCGACGCAGGCTTCGGACAATCCTCTGCTTCCGAGGACTCCATTCGACTGGGTGGTTCCGAACATGTTTTCCGGCAGCATCCTCAATCTCGAGCCGGACACCGAGTACGAGTGCCGCTTCGTGCTGACCGATCCCGACGGCATTTCCGGTGACACCTCGAAGAATGTAACGGTCCGCACGCGCAAAGAGCCGATGCCGGCGGCAGGAGGCAAGACGTATCACGTGTATCCGGTGGACTGGAAGGGTGAGAAACAGGAGCCCGCATTCACCGGCCTGATGTCCGCCTATTACATGGGCACGTCTCATTACGACTACGAGAACGCGTGGCCCGCGCGCGTGAAGCCGGGCGACGTGATTCTCGTACACGCCGGCACCTACGTCAGCGACCGTTTCCACTACATGAACGGGGCCGCGCGGCCGGGCTATCTCTCGCTCGGCACCGTGTTCGACGGGACGTATTACCTTACCGCGAGCGGTACGCCGGACAAACCGATCGTGATCAAGGCGGCGGGCGACGGCGAGGCGATTTTCGACGGCGATGGGGCGCAGAACCTGTTCAACCTGATGGCGGCAAACTACAACTATTTCGAAGGACTGACGATCCGGAATACGAACGTCGCGTTCATGCTCGGCATCAAGGACATTGCCGGCAGCAGTGGATTCACGCTGAAGCATTCCAGAATTTATGATGTCGGCCGCGCAATTCAAGACGACTGGTCGCAGTCGAAGAACTATTACATCGCCGACAACACGTTCATCGGCCGACACGATCCCGACAAGATGATGAGCTGGACCGGCGCGCTCTGGGAGAAGTTCCCGGGCTACCCGGAGCTGCTGACGAGTGAATATGCGATCAAGGTCTACGGCCAGGGGCACGTCGTCGCGCATAACTATGTCGCCAACTGGCACGATGGGATCGATGTGGCGACGTATGGCAATCCCGACGGCACACCCGATCCGATCCCCGACCGCCTGCCCGTGTCGATCGACTTCTACGGCAACGATATTTTCAACATGGGCGACAACTGCTTCGAAAGCGACGGCGGCGCGCACAACATCCGCGTGTTCCAGAACCGCTGCTTCAACGCTGCGTCGCAGGCTTTGTCGGCGCAGCCGATGTACGGCGGCCCTGTGTACTTCTACCAGAACCTGGTGTACAACACGCCATCGGGCGGCTCGCTGAAACTGGTCGCGACACCGGCCGGCGTGCTGGTTTATCAGAATACGTTCGTCGGCGAGCTGGTGGCGCGCGGTCCGGCGAGCAACCTGCACTTCCGGAATAACCTGATCCTGTCGCAGGAAGAGGCGGACCCGGTGTTTGCCGTCGGCAGCTACACGAGCTACTCATCTTCGGATTACAACGCGTTCCGTCCCTACCCCGGCAAAGACGACGCCTTCGAGTGGAATCTTCCGAAAGAGGGCGTGACGGCAGATTACAAGGCGCAACCCGTAGTCCATCGCTATAAGACACTAAAGGATTACAGCGATGCGAGCGGCCAGGATAGGCACAGCGTTCTCATCGACTACGACTCATTCGTCAATGTCACAATGCCGGATAAGTCGAACCCGCAGCACCTGTACAAGCCGGACGGCTTCGACTTCCGTCTCAAGCCGGGTTCACGAGCGATCGACGCAGGAATGGTCCTGCCTTCGATAAATGATGACTTTGCGGGGAAAGCCCCGGACATCGGTGCGTACGAGTCCGGCAAACCGCTGCCACACTACGGTCCCCGCTAGGATCGTCGCACAAAAAACTCGATTTCAACATGGTGTGTGAGCGACCCCCTGCCGGCCGCTTCGCGGCCGGCTCTCCCCCTGTAGCAGGGCGAGAGTTTACTGTCCCCCTCATAGAGGGGGACAGTCGCCCCGAAGGGGCGGCAGGGGGTCGCTCACACACATATGTGAAACTCGCTGCCCTGCTCCTTATTTTCATCTCATCTCCCGCCTTGGCTCAGTCGCGACGGCTGCTCGGAGGCAGCGCGGGCGGCAGCAAGTATCAATTCTTCTACGACACGCTGCTGGAGCCCTCGATTCCGGAGGTCGGGAATCTGGGCGGGGGCACGATCGGGGGCGAGGGCACGATTCACCGCCTGATGTGGGACCGGCGCCTGCACGTGTACTTCGGCTACGACGTTTCCATCGAGCCGCTTTCCGAACCGAACACGTACCGGATGAGCTTCGGCGAACTGACGTTGAGCGCCAACGAGACCTACGTGCTCGGCGGAGAACCGTCCAGCTGGACTTCGCTTCCCGCGCCCGACTGGGGCGGCCCCGCGGTGCGTACCGTTCGCGCCGGCGAAGTGCTCTCGCTCGATCTCCTGACGAACAACACCACGGGCCAGAAGATCGTCGACTATGTCACAGTCCAGGGACCGTCCGCGAAGCCCGCATCCGACCCGTGGCACGGCGACTTCATTTATGAGACGGGCGCGCCCAGGGATTTCCGGACCGACGATGCCGCGCTCGAAATCCGTCTGCCGCGGATCAGCTTGAATGGAGATACCGGGACCGCGGCCATCACCACCGGCGAGGTAGTGTACGGAGCAGCCGTCTGGTTCTACCTTCCGCTCCACGGCCGGTTCATCCTTTCGCTGACACCGCACGCCGATCTGGGGTTCCGGCCGGCCGGCGAAATTCGTGGAAGCTCGCTCACGTTCACGGTGGGCAACGACACCTTCAACCTGGTTTCCAGCGGCCGTATCGCTCCGGGCTCAGGGCCCTTCAACCTGTACGTCTTGAACGAACCCGCATGGAAACCGCCCGACGGGCAAGCCGATGCGCCCGCCTGGGGCTCCGCGGACCGCATGGAACAGCTGATTGCAAGTAAGAACTCCAATGAGAGATGACAATGATCGAATACAGAGAAGACACCAACTTTGCCTGGACGCCGCGCGTGTTATCGATCGGGATTCACGCCGCTCTTGTGGGACTCGCGCTGATTCCATGGGCCTCGCGGATAGCTGTTCTGCCGAAACTCAATGAGACGGCCGTCGTCCTCTACGAACCATTCACGGCGCCGGATAAACCGCTTGTGCTTCCCGGCCGTTCCGGCGGTGGTGGCGGCGGCGGAAAACATGAACTCACGCCACCCTCTCGGGGAGAGTTGCCGCGTGCGGCGGACAGACAGTTGGTTCCACCCGATCCGGAGCCGCCGAAGAATCCCCGGCCCGAGCTGATCGTCGAGCCGACGATCGTTGCGCCGCAGATCGCCGAACTGCGATCCATCACGCTTCTGAACATCGGCGATCCGAACGGTGTTGTGGGGCCGCCTTCTGCCGGCACAGGAGACAACGGGGGCGTCGGCACGGGCCGCAACGGGGGCGTTGGAAGTGGAGACGGCCCGGGAGCAGGTCCCGGACGTAACGGCGGCATTGGCGGAGACGGCAACCACAGCGGCGGAGGAGTGACGGGACCGAAGCTGATCTATCGCGTCGAACCGGAATATTCTGAGGAAGCAAGAAAGGCGCGGTTTGAAGGTGTCGTCATTCTGGAAGCGATCGTTCGCAGAGACGGCGGTGTCGATCTGATTCACGTGATACGGAGCGTCGGCCTGGGACTCGATCAGAATGCGGTCGATGCCGTCAGGAAATGGCGGTTCCGCCCCGCCACAAAAAACGGCTCGCCGGTGGATGTGCCTGTGAAGGTGGAAGTGACCTTCAATATCCGGTGAGTGCAATCCTTCAACATGGTGTGTGAGCGACCCCCTGCCATGCCGCAAGGCGGCCGGGGGTCGCTCA
>DASXLG010000210.1 GCA_036496425.1 Terriglobia bacterium
CGGCAGCAGCCCGAAAGACAGCGTAATTCGTATAGAGAACAGCCGCCTTGGCGCGGGCATGAAAATTGAAGGAAATCGTCCGCTCTTGCGGGCATCTCTGTGGTCGATCCGAACAGTGATGGCGGTCGAGCCGTTTGTCGACATTGTGGTCGTACCGGGAGCCGAATTCACCTGGCAGAGTGTTTACGAATACTACACTCTGCCTCGAAACTAGCTCGAAGTTTCCGGCTTCAGGAACGTCCCTCGATCGAGATCCTCAAATGCCTTGCGGAGTTGATCTTGCGTGTTCATCACAATGGGTCCATACCAGGCGACGGGTTCCCCAAGCGGCTTGCCCGAAACGAGAAGGAAGCGAATACCGTCCTCCCCGGCTTGCACCGTGACTTCATCGCCCCGGTCAAACAAGATCAGCGAACGATTGTCCGCTTCCGACGGTGGCGTCGTGTCCGCCCATTTGACACCCTCGGTCGGTACTGCGAGCGGGCCGGACGCATTGCAGAATTTTCCCGACCCGGCAAAAACATAGGCGAAGGCGTGGCGAGTCGTCTCGACAGGTAGGCTCTTCCTGCGGCCTGGAGCTACCGAGATATCGAGATAGATCGGATCGGCCGCCACTCCATCCACCGGGCCGGTCTTTCCCCAGAAGGTCCCGCAAACGATGCGCACGCCGGTCCCGTCATCATCGGTAATCAATGGAATATCGGCGCCTTTGACCTCCTGATACCGTGGAGCCGTCATCTTCAGCGAGGACGGGAGGTTGCCCCACAATTGGAAACCATGCATCCGGCCCTCCGGATCGCCCTTTGGCATCTCCTGATGAATAATGCCGCTTCCTGCAGTCATCCACTGTACGTCGCCGGAGCCGATCGCACCGCGATTCCCCAGGCTGTCTCCATGCTCAACGGTTCCCGCGAGGACGTATGTGATGGTTTCGATACCGCGGTGCGGATGCCACGGAAACCCCGCCATATAGTCTTCTGGAATATCGTTGCGAAAATCGTCCAGCAGAAGAAATGGATCGAAATCCGAAGTATTGCCGAAGCCAAACGCGCGGCGCAGATGAACCCCAGCGCCTTCCAGAGTAGGTTTGGCCCGGACAAGCCGCTTCACGGGTCGAATCGACATACCGTGAGTCTACCGGAAACCCGAACCGCGCGCTCCGGCCGCTAAAGTCTGCTGCCTGCCGTTGCCGTGCGGCCGTGTTTTAGATCGCTGATGGTCCTATGGGCCTCCTCCACGCCTGATGCCTGCCGCTGGACAACGGCTGCGACATCCGCCGGTAGCCCTTTGCCACGCGCTTCCCGGTAGCTTTTCACCGCGGCGTCTTCACCCGCTTCGCACTCGTCGATAAGTGCCTTGTCTTCATTTTTCGTCAGCGCTTCTTTCAGGTTGAGCCAGCCGCGATGCAGAGTTCCCGCCACGTGCCCGGAAGTCGCCGGGTCGCCGCCCATCTGCGTCACCAAAAATTGAAGTTCTCGAGCGTAGTCCGCACGCTGAGAAGCATATTTCGCGAAAAGGGTCTTCAGCGAGCTCTCTTTCGCTTTCTCCGCGGATGTCCGAAATCCTTGCTCGCCGTCCTTACATGTCTCGATCAAATCGTTCAAAACGCTGCGTACATCTTTTTCTTCAGTTGCCATGTTCGTCTCTCCGGGTAATGGACCTGCGCACGCGCTCTTCCATGCGCCGCATGTTTACATTGAGTTGGAGACAACAATCCAACGGGAAGTTTCATCGATTGAACCTGTCTAGATACGGCCGAGGCTGGCCGCGAGGTGGATTGACCTAAGCCTCGTATCATTATTGTTATTCGGCCGTTGACAATTCGAGTAGCGCTTCGTGTGGACCACTTCCAAGCGGCGTATTGGCTTACATTGTTCGAGTGAGTTCTACTTGGTGACGCCGAGTGGATTGTTGGACATTCTCTCCGCGATTCCCGTTCGCACCGGGGGCTGCGCACTGGAGAGGAACCAGAGGTACAGAGATCGGATCGCCGCTTTCCCTCTAGGCGCGTGATAGCGCAAATATTGGGAACTCCCGAGTTCCACATGGTGTCTAATCCGCCATGCTCGAAGTTCGCGACCTGACGAAACGTTACGCCGGCATCCCTGTCGTCGACCATGTCAGCTTCGTGATTCATCGCGGCGAAACGCTCGGCTATCTCGGTCCTAACGGCGCCGGCAAGAGCACCACCGTCAAAATGATCATTGGCCTCCTGGAGCCGACGTCCGGCGAAATCACGCTGGATGGCGACGATATCCACAAAGATCCCGAA
>DASXLG010000211.1 GCA_036496425.1 Terriglobia bacterium
GGAACCTGGAAAGATCTCACCGACAACGTCAACTTCATGGCGAACAATCTGACCACCCAGGTACGTAACATCGCCGAAGTCACCACAGCCGTCGCAAATGGCGATCTCACGAAGAAAATTACGGTCGACGTCCGCGGCGAAATTCTCGAGCTCAAGAACACCATCAACACCATGGTGGATCAGCTCACGTCGTTTGCATCGGAAGTCACCCGCGTGGCGCGCGAAGTCGGTACCGAAGGAAAGCTCGGCGGTCAGGCGATCGTGAAAGGCGTCGGCGGAACCTGGAAAGATCTCACCGACAACGTCAACTTCATGGCGAACAACCTCACCATGCAGGTCCGCAATATTGCCGAAGTCACCACGGCCGTGGCCAACGGCGACCTCTCCAAGAAGATCACCGTTGACGTCCGCGGCGAAGTGCTCGAACTGAAGAACACCATCAATACAATGGTGGACCAGCTCTCCTCCTTCGCTTCGGAAGTCACCCGCGTCGCCCGCGAAGTCGGTACCCAAGGAAAGCTCGGCGGCCAGGCCGATGTGCGCGGGGTGGCCGGCACGTGGAAGGATCTGACCGACAACGTCAATTCGATGGCGTCGAACCTCACCAACCAGGTCCGTAACATCGCCGAAGTGACCACCGCTGTGGCCCGCGGCGATCTCTCGAAGAAGATCACGGTCGACGTCCGCGGCGAAATCCTCGAACTGAAGAACACCATCAACACCATGGTCGATCAGCTGTCCTCCTTCGCCTCCGAAGTGACGCGCGTCGCGCGTGAAGTCGGTACCGAAGGAAAGCTCGGCGGCCAGGCATTGGTAAAAGGTGTTGGCGGTACATGGAAGGACCTGACCGACAACGTCAACTTCATGGCGTCGAACCTCACCACCCAGGTGCGTAACATCGCTGAAGTGACGACGGCTGTGGCCCGCGGCGATCTGACCAAAAAGATCACGGTCGACGTCCGCGGCGAAGTGCTCGAGCTGAAGAACACCATCAACACCATGGTCGACCAGCTGTCCTCCTTTGCATCGGAGGTCACCCGCGTCGCCCGCGAAGTCGGCACCGAAGGGAAGCTCGGCGGCCAGGCCCAGGTCAAGGGCGTAGCTGGAACCTGGAAAGATCTCACCGACAACGTCAACTTCATGGCGAACAACCTCACCAACCAGGTCCGTAACATCGCCGAAGTCACGACGGCGGTAGCCAACGGAGACCTGTCGAAGAAGATCACGGTGGATGTGAAGGGAGAAATCCTCGAGCTCAAGAACACCATCAACACCATGGTGGATCAGCTGAATTCCTTCGCTTCCGAAGTCACCCGCGTCGCCCGCGAAGTCGGTACCGAAGGAAAGCTCGGCGGCCAGGCCCAGGTGCGAGGCGTCGGCGGCACCTGGAAAGATCTCACCGACAACGTCAACTTCATGGCTTCGAACCTCACCAACCAGGTCCGTAACATCGCCGAAGTGACAACGGCTGTGGCCCGCGGTGATCTCTCCAAAAAGATTACGGTCGACGTCCGCGGCGAAATTCTCGAACTCAAGAACACCATCAACACGATGGTGGATCAGCTGTCCTCCTTCGCTTCGGAAGTCACGCGCGTCGCCCGCGAAGTCGGTACCGAAGGAAAGCTCGGCGGCCAGGCGGATGTACGCGGCGTGGCCGGCACATGGAAGGACTTAACCGACAACGTCAACTCGATGGCGTCGAACCTCACGGCTCAGGTCCGTAACATCGCGGCGGTGACGACCGCCGTGGCAACAGGCGACCTCTCGAAGAAAATCACGGTGGACGTCCGCGGCGAGATCCTCGAACTCAAGAACACCATCAACACGATGGTGGATCAACTGTCCTCCTTCGCGTCGGAGGTGACCCGCGTCGCCCGCGAAGTCGGCACCGAAGGAAAGCTCGGCGGCCAGGCGGAAGTCAAAGGTGTGGCCGGCACATGGAAGGACCTGACCGACAACGTCAATCTGATGGCATCGAACCTGACGAACCAGGTGCGCGGCATTGCAAAGGTCGTGACCGCCGTCGCGAACGGCAACCTGAAGCGCAAACTCGTCCTCGAAGCGAAAGGCGAAATCGAAGAACTGGCCGAAACCATCAACAACATGATCGATACGCTGGCCACCTTCGCCGATCAGGTCACCACAGTGGCGCGCGAAGTCGGTATCGAGGGAAAACTCGGCGGCCAGGCTTCGGTGCCCGGCGCTGCAGGAACCTGGCGCGATCTGACCGATAACGTGAACCGCATGGCTGCGGCCCTCACCACGCAGGTCCGCGCGATCGCCGAAGTGGCGACTGCCGTAACGAAGGGCGACCTGTCCCGGTCAATCGCTGTCGATGCGGCCGGCGAAGTTGCGGCTCTCAAGGACAACATCAATGAAATGATCCGCAACCTGCGCGAAACCACGGAAAAGAACACCGCGCAGGACTGGTTGAAAACCAACCTTGCCAAGTTCACCCGGCTCCTGCAGGGACAACGCGACCTGCTCGCCGTATCCAAACTGATTCTCTCCGAACTCGCTCCACTGGTTTCGATGCAGCACGGCGTGTTCTACCTCAATGAAGGACCGGAGCAGGGCGAAGCGGACATGAAGCTTCTGGCCAGCTATGCCTATCGCGAGCGGAAGACCATCGCGAACCGGTTCAAAGCGGGTGAAGGCCTGGTCGGACAGTGCGCGTTCGAGAAAGAACGCATTTTGCTGACCGACGTTCCGTCGAATTACATCCATATCAATTCCGGATTGGGTGAAGCTCCGCCGCTGAACATTGTCGTCCTGCCGGTGTTGTTCGAAGGACAGATCAAGGCTGTTATCGAGCTCGCCTCGTTCCACCGGTTCAGCGACATCCATCTGACCTTTTTCGATCAGCTCACCGAATCGATCGGTATCGTGTTGAACACGATCACCGCGACGATGAGAACGGAAGAACTGCTCAAGCAGTCGCAGACGCTCGCCACCGAATTGCAGACCCGGCAGGCGGAATTGACGGAAACCAACCGCCGCCTGCAGGAGCAAGCCAAGACGCTGCAGGAATCGGAAGAACGGCTGCGGCAACAGCAGGACGAGCTCCAGCAGACCAACGAAGAGCTGGAGGAGAAAGCAAACCTGCTCGCCAAACAGAACCTGGAGGTCGAACGCAAGAACCAGGAAATCGAACGCGCCAGCCGCGCTCTGCAGGAAAAAGCGGAACAGCTGGCGCTGACATCCAAGTACAAGTCCGAGTTCCTGGCGAACATGTCGCATGAGCTTCGCACGCCGCTGAACAGCATGCTCATCCTGGCCAAACTGCTGGCGGAAGGCGAAGACAATCTCACCGACAAGCAGCGCGAGTTTGCGAGAACGATTTTCTCATCCGGCTCGGACCTGCTGGAACTGATCAACGAAATTCTCGACCTTTCCAAGATCGAGTCCGGAATGATGGAGGTCGAAGTCGGGCGCGTCGTCTTCAACGACATGGCGGACTACGTCGAGCGGACGTTCCGCCAGGTCGCCCATGACCGAGGCCTCGAATTCAAGGTCAACGTGGATACGGCGATCGGTCAAGGCGTCTACACGGATCAGCGGAGGCTGCAGCAGGTGTTGAAGAACCTGCTGTCGAATGCCTTCAAGTTCACCGAGCGCGGACGGGTCTCGATCAACATGACTCCGGCACAGTCGGGCTGGAATCCTGAAAACAAAGTTCTCTCCAGTGCCGAAGCGGTGGTCGCCTTCTCCGTCAAAGACACCGGAATCGGTATCGCGCTGGACAAGCGCAATATCATCTTCGAGCCGTTCCAGCAGGCCGACGGCACCATTACCCGCCGTTACGGCGGAACCGGCCTCGGTCTCTCGATCAGCCGTGAGATTGCAACGCTGCTCGGCGGCGAGATCCAGCTCGACAGCGTGGTCGGTGAGGGCAGTACCTTCACGCTCTTCCTGCCCGTTTCCTACACGCCCGATACCAAGAACCGCCGGCCGCATACGAGTTCTCATATCGAAGCCATGGTTTCGGTTCAGAAAGAGGTTATTCCCGAACCATTCGTCATGGAGAACGTCGTTGACGATGACCGCGGCAATATCGAGACGGGAGACAAGACGCTTCTGATCATTGAAGACGACCTCAACTTTGCGAAGATCATGATGGAAATGGCTCGCGAGCGGGGCTTCAAAGTCCTGGCAGCGATGCGCGGCGATGCCGGCCTCGCTCTGGCGCGGCAGTACACGCCGAGCGCCATCACTCTCGACATCGAACTGCCGGGCATGGACGGCTGGAGCGTGCTCGACCGCCTGAAGCACACGAAGTCGACGCGCCACATTCCGGTTCACATCATTTCAGTCGCCGATGAAAAACAACGCGGCCTGAAAATGGGAGCGATGGCCTTTGAAAACAAACCGGCAACGCCCGAACAGCTGCGAGACGCATTGAGCAACATCGAGAACTTCGTGCAGCGGGGAGTCAAGAGTCTGCTCGTGGTCGAAGACGACAAGGTCGCGCAGCAGAGCATCATCGAGTTGATCGGCGACGGCGATGTGGAAACGATCGCCGTCGGCACGGCCGAAGAGGCCATGTCGCAGCTTCGCAACAAGCGCTATGACTGCGTCGTGCTCGATCTCGGCCTGCCGGATATGAACGGCTTCGATCTGATGGAACGAATCAAGAGCGAAATCGGAAACGTGCCGATTATCATATATACAGGCAAAGATCTCAGCGCGAAGGAAGAGACGGAATTGAGGCGTTTGGCGGAAACCATCATCGTCAAAGACGTCCGTTCGCTCGAGCGACTGCTGGACGAGACTGCCTTATTCCTGCATCGCGTCGAAGAAAACCTGCCGGAACCCAAGCGCCAGATGCTCGAGCAGTTGCGCAAGAAGGACCCGGTGCTCGCCGGGAAGAAAGTACTGATCATCGACGACGACATGCGCAACATCTTTGCCCTCACCAGCCTGCTTGAACGATATGACATGCAGGTGCTCTACGCGGAGAACGGCAAAGATGGCATCGAAATGCTGAAGAGCATTGCCGGCATCGACGTCGCGCTCGTCGACATCATGATGCCCGAAATGGACGGCTATGAGGCGATGCGGCAAATCCGCGACATGCACGAATTCCGGCAGACTCCGCTGATAGCACTGACGGCCAAAGCCATGAAAGGCGATCGCGAGAAATGCATCGAAGCCGGCGCTTCGGATTACATCACCAAACCGGCGGACAGCGAACAGTTACTGTCTTTATTGAGAGTGTGGTTATTTAAGTAACGCGGAGAACTATGTCGGCCTTACCGCAACAGTCTCAGTCCGTCGAAGAGATCGAACTCGCTCTACTGCTGGAAGGTATCTACCGGCATTACGGGTTCGATTTCCGGAACTATGCCTTGTCTTCTCTGAGGCGGCGGGTCTGGAACTTCCTGCGCAGCGAGGATGTCGCAAGCATCTCGCTTCTGCAGGACCGGATACTGCACGACCGGGCGTGGCTCGAACGGTTCCTCTACTCGCTTTCCGTCAACGTCAGCGCGATGTTCCGGGACCCGCACTTTTACCGTGTATTCCGGCAGGAAGTCGTTCCTCTTCTGAAAACATATCCCTTCATCCGCATCTGGCTTGCCGGCGTGTCGATGGGCGAGGAGGTTTATTCACTGGCGATTCTGCTTCAAGAGGAAGGGATCTACGAGCGCTGCCGGATCTACGCAACGGATATCAATGACGCCGTGCTGAAGAAAGCAAAGGACGGCATCTATCCGGTCGAACTGATGCAGACGTATACGAACAACTACATCAAGGCGGGGGGAACGCAGTCTTTTTCCGATTACTACACCGCCGCATACGACCGCGTGATCCTGAAATCGTCGCTTCGCGAGAATGTGGTTTTCGCTCAGCACAACCTCGCCTCGGATGCGTCATTTAATGAGTTTCACGTGATCCTCTGCCGAAACGTGATGATTTACTTCAACAGCGAACTGCAGGCGCATGTGCATCATCTTTTGCACGACAGCCTCGTGACGTTCGGCGTCCTCGGCCTCGGGGCAAAAGAGACGATGAAGTTCAGCCCGCACGAATATTCATACGAGGAGATCGACAGTGCGGCGAAGCTCTACCGGAGGATCGCCTGATGGCATGGCAGTTCATCGCTATCGGAACGTCGCTGGGCGGATTCCAGGCGCTGAGAACGGTCCTGGGGTTTCTGTCCAGGGACTTCCCTCTTCCGGTAGGCGTGGTTCAACATCGGAGCCATGAAGACTCCGAGGCGTTCGCTTCACTCCTCGCGAGCCACAGCGAGCTGCCGATCATTGAAGTGGACGATAAGGAAACAATCCGGACCGGGCACGTCTATGTCTGCCCATCGAATTATCACCTTCTTATCGACGACGGGCATTTTGCCCTTTCAACGGACAGGCCGGTCCTGCACGCCCGGCCGTCGATCGATGTGTTTTTCGAGTCCGCGGCCGATGTGTATCGCGAAAACCTGATCGGAGTGCTGCTTACCGGAATGAGCAAGGATGGTACCGCCGGACTTGCTAGAATAAAGAAAAACGGCGGTTTCGCGATTGTCCAGGACCCGCTTGCCGCGGAAGGCGATGTCATGCCGCAGGCGGCAATTGCCGCTGTCGCCGTGGATAAGGTTTTGCCGCTCCAGGACATCGGGCCGTTTCTTACCGGGCTCTGCGCGAGGGAAAAAGGAATTGAAGTATGAATGACGACCGGGTCAACATTTTGCTTGTCGATGACCACGTCGAGAATCTTGTAGCGCTGGAGGCGCTGCTCACCGACCTGGGGCAGAACCTGGTGCGCGTAGAGTCGGGACTCGACGCTTTGCGGCTTCTTCTGCACAATGAATTCGCGCTGATCATTCTCGATGTCGACATGCCGATCATGAATGGCTTTGAAACGGCCGCCCTGGTCCGCGAGCGCGAAAAGTCGCGCCATACGCCGATTATCTTTCTCACAGCGATCAACAAAGCCGAACAGCACGTCTTCAAGGGTTACTCTCTGGGCGCCGTCGACTATCTGACCAAGCCGTTTGTCCCGGAAGTGCTCCGCGCCAAGGTTACGGCATTCGTCGAGCTCCACAAAAAGAGCGAGGAAGTCAAACGCCAGGCCAAACTTCTCCAGCAGATGGTTGCGGAACTCGCCGGCAGCAATGACGAGATCCGCAAGTTGAATGTTGAACTGCAGGGAGAGCGCGATTTTATCTCCACCGTGCTGGACACGGCGGACAGCATCGTCCTCGTGCTGGACGATAAACAGAAAATTATTCGCGCCAGCCGCGCCTTTGAGCGGATTCTCGGCTACTCCAGCGACGAAGCCGCCGGGCGTCCCCTGACATCGTTCTTTGTTTCTGCCGGACCGTGGCAGGAGATGAACGAGGCCGAAAACTACTGGATTGCCAAAGACGGCGTATCGCGGCTGATCGCCTGGTCGAAGACGCACCTGACAGCCAATCACCTCATTCTCACAGGCAACGACATCACTGAACGCAAGCGCGCGGAACAGCAACGCGAGCAATTCATCCGCGCGGAAGTTGCCCGCGGCGCGGCGGAAGCGTCCGAGCGCCGCTCCACATTTCTTGCGGAAGCAAGCACGATGCTGTCCGCCACGCTCGACTACGAGCGGACGCTCATCAACATTTCACACCTCGCCATTCCGACCTTCGCGGACTGGTGTTTCGTATACCTGGCGCTCGAAGGCCAGGAGATCAGTTCCGCGCTCATCGCTCACGTCGATCCCGAAAAAGAATTCCTCGCTCAGCAGGTCGAAATCCGGCCCGAGGACCTGTCGAGCGATAAGCTGCCCGTCGTACGTGTTTTTCAGACCGGCACACCGGAACTGTTTGACGACATCAGCGAGGACGAACTCCGCAATACGGTTAAGGATGAAGAGAAGTTTGAAGCGCTCCTCCAGCTCGGCCTCCGGTCCGCGGTCGTGGTGCCGATTCCGGGCCGTCATTCTGTGCTTGGTGTGATCGGATTCGCGTCGCCGAAACCGGGGCGCTACACGTCGACGGAACTGAATTTTGCCCAGGATCTTGCGCGCCGGATCAGTCTGGCACTGGAAAATGCGCGGCTGTATCGCGAGGCTCAGGAAGCCAACCGCGCAAAGGATGAGTTTCTCGCGACGCTGTCTCACGAATTGCGGACACCGCTGAACGCCATCCTCGGATGGACGCAGATCCTGCGGGCCAAGCGGCTGGATGAAGTCACGACAGCCCGCGCCTTCGAAGCGATCGAGCGCAACGCGAAAGCCCAGGCCGAACTCATCGAAGACATGCTGGACGTCTCGCGTATTATCACCGGACGGCTCCGTCTGGAACTGCAGGCGGTCCGCCTGTCTGAAGCCGTTGAAGCCGCCCTGGATTCCGTCAGGCCGACGGCGGAAGCGAAGGGAGTCCAGGTCGAAGCCGAATTGACGGAAGATGCCGGAACGATTTCGGGCGACAACCACCGCCTCCAGCAGATCGTCTGGAATCTGTTATCGAACGCGATAAAGTTCACACCGGCTTCAGGAGTTGTCCGGGTGAAATTGGAGTACACCGCGACCGAAGCCAGACTGACGGTCGCCGACACAGGCAAAGGCATCAGTTCCGGTTTCCTGCCCTATGTTTTCGACCGCTTCCGCCAGGCCGAAACCATGGTCAGCCGGACCGCAAGCGGCCTTGGCCTTGGCCTCTCGATCGCGCGGCACCTGGTCGAATTACATGGCGGAGTGATCGAAGCCAGCAGTGAAGGGGAAGGCCGGGGCGCTACGTTCACGGTCACCTTTCCCTTGCGTGAAACTGTCTCAACCGCCGCCGTCCAGAATGCTTCATAGTTGACCGGCTGCAGGCGCGGTCTGTGACCGGGTTCATGAAATGCGAGCGGTCATAGACCGCACCTACAGCGGGTCACAGGTAAATGGTCTTGGTTTCGAAATAGTTCTGCAGACCCTCGACGCCGCCTTCCCGCCCAATGCCGGATTGCTTGAATCCGCCGAACGGCATTTTGTAGTCCACGATCATGCCATTGACCGTCACGCTGCCTGAACGGATTCGGCGCGCCACCTGATAGCCGCGTTCCGCGTCTGCAGTGTAGATCGCGCCGTGGAGTCCATATATCGTGTCGTTAGCCTTCGCGACGGCGTCATCGACGTCCTCGTAACTGATCAACGACACAACAGGACCGAAAATTTCTTCCTGCGCGATAGTCATATGCGTATCGACATCGGCAAAAACGGTCGGTTCGAAAAAGTATCCTTTGGTCAAGCCCGGAGGACGTCCGCCGCCGAGCACCAGGCGAGCGCCTTCAGCGCGGCCTTTTTCGACGTAACCCTGGACACGCGCCAGTTGCCGCTTCATGGTGAGCGGTCCCATATGAGTGGCGGCGTCGAAGGGATCGCCCAGGTTGAGTTTGCTGACTGCGGAAACGTAGGCGTCGCGGATCTCCGCCGCGCGGGATCGCGGGACCAGTACTCGTGTCAGAGAGAAACAGACTTGTCCCGTAATCGGCATCGAAAACGGCGCCAATGATTGCAGGACCTGACCCATCTCGGCATCTTCAAGCACGATGGCGGCGGACTTTCCCCCGAGTTCCAGACTGCAGCGGACCATGCGTTCCGCGCACGCCTTCATGATCTGACGGCCCGCCGCCGTACTGCCGGTAAAACTGACCTTATCCACTCCCGGATGCCGAACGAGATAGTCGCCAGTTTCGCGCCCTGCCGGCACGACATTAAATACACCGGGCGGCAAACCGGCTTCTTCGATGCATTCCGCAAGCAGATAGGCATCCATCGGCGTTTCCGGAGCCGGTTTGGAAACGACGGTGCAACCGGCAGCCAGTGCGGGAGCGACCTTGTAACACAACAAAACCATGGGCGCGTTCCAGGGCGTTATCGCAGCCACCACTCCGGCAGGCTCGCTGACGATACGAGCGGTGCGGCCGTCGTCGCGCTTGCGTTCATCGATTACCGGCCAGGTCTGGATCATCTTTCCATAAAACTCAAACAGCCCCGGCGCCTGAGCCGACGCGTATTTAGTCAGCGAAATAGGCGCACCCACCTGCGCCGTCCACGCTGCCGCCAGCTCCGGCAACCGCCTGCCGAGGGCCTCCGCAACCTTAAGCAGCGCCTCGCCGCGCTCCCGCGGAGACAGGCGGGGCCACGGCCCTTTGTCGAATGCAGCACGCGCGCTCGTTATAGCGCGATCGATATCTGCCGGCGTTCCGTCAGGGAATGTCATGATCGTCTCCTCGGTAACGGGAGAAATGACTTCAAGTACCTGATTTCCGCTGGGCTGTGCCCATGCGCCGTTCACGAACACGCAGTTCGGTGCGTGGATCGAAATTGTGGAGTTGTTCACGGTGACTTCCTCATCGGTTTTGTTTGAATCTACACCGATCAGAACAACCACTTCAACGCGAATTGAATCTGGCGTGAACTTGTCGAAGTACCGGTGATCAACCCCGCCGCCGGCGATGGCGTCGGGTTCGTCGAACCCGGCAGCAACACGTGCGTAATCAGACTGGGCGTGTTGAAATTCGCGCGATTCAACATATTGAATACCTCGACCCGGAACTGGATGTTCTGGGTCTCGTGGAACCGCGTGTTTTTCGAAAGCGACATATCCCAGGTGGAAAGCCCCGGGCCGATAAAGGTATTTCTTCCAAGGTTGCCGTAGAAACCGCTGTTATTCGGCGGCGCGATGAACGCATTCGGATCGAACCACTGATTGGGATTCCCCAGAACGACAGGGCCCGAGAATGCAGGATTGACAAACGGCCGGACGGGATTACGCGTGTCGCCGTTATTCGACGGGTTAAATCCCAACTGGGGTGTGAACGGAAAACCGGACTGCGCCGTGACGATACTGTTCAGCATCCAGCCGCCCGCCGGCTTTCCGGTGGCGAAAGGAATCTCATAGGCCGCGGTAATGACTGCGAGATTCCGGACATCATAGGTGGCCAGTCCCCAATCCGACTTGATATGGTACGGATTCGATATAAGCCCTGGAGCATTTGCCGCCGCCGTCGCGTTCAACGAATCCCCGTCGTCGAGAGTCTTCGACCAGGTGTAGACTCCCCGGATTCCGAGCCCCCGGGTGAATCGATGATTCACGTCCAATTGAAGGGCGTTATACGAACTTGCGCCCTCAGAGAACCAGGTCCAGGTGTTCGCGATTGCAGGGTTCGGCTTTGTCGCCGTGGGCGTGAAGTACGTCCCGGCAGGCACCGGCTGGCCGGCAAGCGCGCCCCACACCGGCAGGTTCGGGAACGTGGCCGGGCATGGGGACGCCGGACAGATTACCGGAGCCGGAGCGTTCGCATCCACGCCGACGAGTTCATGATAACCGTGACTGCCGACATAACCGATCGTCACCGACGTGCTGTCCGAAAGCTGCCGCGACATTTTCAGCGACCAGGACTCCACTGTCGGCATGTACAGGTCCGGCTGTACGCCGCCGGGCACCAGAAGCGCATTCGACGGCGGCGGAGCGTTCGGCTTGAACGGAAGATTCAGGTTCGCAATGCTGCCGGCTGCAATGGTGTAAGTCGGGTTGAACGGCGCATTCTGGTCCAGACGATAACCCAGCGCATCCTGTAAATCGTTGTACACACCGAATCCCGCTCGAATGGCGGTCTTGGGTCCGAGCGGACTCCAGGCGAGAGCAACGCGCGGTTGAGGAAGAAACGCCGCGCGGTTGGTCGTGAACAATGAGCTTCCGACTGTCGGCTCAGATGAGATCACGCCATTGGTAAACGCATAGTTTGAAGCTCTGCCGTGGGCTTCATTCCATCCGTTGCTGAATTCATCGCGGAAGCCTAAAGACAGCGTCAGGTTCGGACGCAGGCGGATGACATCTTCCGCAAAGAAGGCGCCAAACAGCGACCGCCAGCCGAGCGGCGCCGGCGACGGATCGAACAGAAAGCTACCGGTGCCGGTCAGGAATGCGGGGAGGCCGGTGAAAGTCATCTGTCCGTACTGGCTCAGAGCAATCTCTTCATTGGACTGAAAACGCTGGAACCACGCGCCCGCCGTCCACTGGTGGCGGCTGTTGGTTCCGGAGAGCTGATCGGTATACGTAAAGAGATTCCGCGCGATGTGCAGATTGCTTCCGTTATTGCTTCCCGCCAATCCCAGTTGCGCCTGCGGATTCGAAGCCTGGCTTCCGCCCACGACGACTGCGCCGACCGGGAGCCCGGCGAGAAATCCAGGGATGGCCGCTGCCGGAGTTCCCGGCGTCGGCTCGCCGGCGAAAAAATACCGGGCGCGCGAAAAGCCGAGGCGCCCGGTATTGATGAGGCTCGGCGAGAAAACGTACGTTTCCTGGAGGCTCAAGACCTGTTCGCGAAGGTGAAGCAAGTCGGTAAAGAAAGCGTCGAACGGAGTTGCGGTCACGCTGCCGCTGTTGTCAACCGTGTAAATCGCTGAAGCCGAATCCTTCGGCGAAAAGATGTGGTCGAGCCGGGCTGTTCCAAAGTCTTCATGAATGGTCTGCTGCGGGCTGAGGAATGCTTCCGCTACGCCATCCTGGCCGGAGACTTTCAGATCCGGGGCATTCGCGGGCGCGGCCGGCCAGAGGTTCAGCAATCCAAGCTGTTGAACGATGGGCGCGGCATCGAGCCTGGCCTGCGCATCGGGCACCAGTTCAACCGACGTCTGGTGCAGGTTCTGGCGATACCCTTCATAGTTGGCGAACAGAAAGGTCCGGTCCTTGCGCAGCGGTCCGCCGCCGGAGGCGCCGAATTGATTGCGTTGAAAAAGCGGCGCCGAACCGAGGTCGAAAAAGTTGGGCGCGTCGAGCGCGTTGTTACGCAGGAATTCAAAAGCGGAACCATGCCACTGGTTGGACCCCGATTGCGTCACGATCGTCACCTGGCCGCCGGGATGCTTGCCATATTCGGCGGAGTAGGTGTCGCGGACAATGCTGACCTCGCGAACGGCATCGACACCCAGCAACTGCTGGCTGGCGCCTCCCGGCTGCATGTTGTTTTCCGCCGCGCCGGAATACTCCACACCATTCAACAGAAAGAGATTCTGCTGGGGCCGGTTCCCGTTGACAGAAAACATATTGCCGGTCGTCGAATTCGAAACGCCTATTCCGCCGGTCTTTTCCCACGTGAAGTTGACGACGCCGGGGTTCAGCATCATCAGTTCGTCGTAGCTTCGCCCGTTCAACGGCAGGTCTTTGACCTGTTGTTCGGCGACCAGACCGGAAGCGTCCGACGTCGTGGTTGATACGAGCGGAGCCTCTGCCGTAACACGAATCTGCTGCTCAACGTTACCCACCTGCAGAGCGAAATCCACTACGGCCTGCTGTCCGACCGCCAGGTGAACTCCCTGGCGAATCGCCTGGTTGAAGCCGCTCTTTGCGGCCTGGATCTGATATTCGCCGACGGGAAGCACAAGAAAGCGGTAAACGCCGTCGGCATCGGTCATCGCCGTCCGCTCGGCCCCGGTTTCGATGTTCCGCGCCGTCACCTTGGCTCCGGGCACTGCGCCGCCGCTGGCATCGCTCACGGCGCCCGAGATGAACGCGGATACCTGAGCGGAGGCTGCAGAACTGCTCGCAAGCAGTCCGGCCAGACACAAAGACATCACAACTGTCCGTATCGAATTGAATTGCATACAGATCCCCTTTTTAAAATCCAGCCAGCATGAAAGCCACAATCGGTCAGTTTAGGCGTGGCAAGCGCAATGTTGTCCATGCAGACCGACGTGTATACACAACACAATTACTCATGCACTACCTATATTGTATGTCTATTTTACCGTCTTACGTCGTGTATACATAACCATTCGTTCTGGGCATTTAACGGCTGGCGTAGGACATAGCATTCACACTTCGTTTGAGGCCGGGAACCTGCGGGCCTTTCTTTTTATCCACGCCTCAGATACTTACGCAAGGAGCCCGGAGCGTCTAAAATGTATGCTGTTCCGCTCCCGAAGTAATAAGCTACGGCTCGAGGAGAATTCCCATGCCATACATCAATGGACGGCCCGTCGTCCTCGACGAAAAGGACGCAACAACAGCGATCAATCCCGCCAACGGAAAGCCCGTGGCAAAGTTTTTCATGTCGACGCCGCAGGCGATGACCGCCGCCATCGACGCGGCCGATGCGGCAAAGGAAAGCTGGGGCAATACCTCAGCGTCAGAACGCGAGATTATCCTGATCCGTACGGCGGAAATTCTCGAAGCCCGGCGCGGGGAGCTTGTCGACATTCTTATCGATGAAGGCGGCTCGACCTTCGGGAAATCCCAATTCGAAGTATCGTTCACAGTCAACATGCTGCGGGCATCGGCCGGCGAGGCCAGGCGTCTCTTCGGCCATGTCATTCCTTCCGACGTGCCCGGACTCATGTCCTTTGCGATCCGGCGGCCTCTGGGAGTCGTCGGCGGCATCTCGCCATTCAATTTCCCTCTTATCCTCAGCACCAAGAAGATCTGTATGGCTCTCGCCGCGGGAAACACCTTCGTTCTGAAGCCTTCGGAAGAAACCTCGCTGCTCGGCCTCAAGATCGCGGAAATATTCGAGAATGCCGGTCTACCGGCAGGTGTCCTCAATGTGGTTCCGGGAGACGGCCCCACGCTCGGCGAAGTGCTGGTAAAAGATCCCAGAGTAAAGCTCATTTCATTCACGGGATCTACGGCCGTCGGCCGCCAGCTTGCAGTTCAGTGCGCGGCTCACGGGAAAAAGATTTCGCTCGAGATGGGTGGCAAAAGCCCGTTGATCGTACTGAAAGATGCGGATATCTCCTATGCCGTGGATACGGCATGCTTCGGACTCTTCATTCACCAGGGACAGATCTGCATGGCGGGTTCACGCATCATCGTTGAAGCGCCGATCTACCAGCAGTTCCTGGATAAATTCGTGGCCAAGGTGAAGACACTCAAGGTCGGCAATCCGCGCGATCCGCACACCGTCATCGGCCCGCTCATCCGCTCCTCACAATGCGGGTTCATCCAGAAGCGCATCCAATCTTCGACTGTGGCAGGCGCACGCGTGCTGACCGGCGGCACCTATGAAGGCAATTTCTTTCAACCCACGGTCATTGCCGACGTCGTCCCTGGCATGGAAGTATTCACAGACGAGCTATTCGGTCCCGTCGCAAGCGTCATCAAAGCGGACAATCCCGACCACGCTCTGAAGCTGGCGAACGAGACGCGCTACGGCCTGTCCTCCGCGGTCCTGACCAACGATCTTCAACTGGCGATGAAATTCGCAATGGGACTCGACACCGGAATGGTGCACATCAACAGCTCCACTATTCATGATGAGCCGCACGTCCCGTTCGGTGGGGTCAAAGACTCCGGAGTGAGCCGCGAGGGAGGACAGTGGTCCATGGAAGAAATGACGGAGCTGAAATGGATCACGATTCAGCAGGGTCAGCGGCATTACCCGTTCTAAGAACATTGGAGCATTGCATCATTGCCAAATCCGTAGACAGCCCCCTCGGGCTGAAATAGACTTTCATCACATCAACTGCCATTGTCGTTCAAGAATATTGGTCCCTGCGTTCGTTCGGATAAGGAGGCTCTTTGAATGTCTATTGCAACCAGTGAAATCGGTTCCAGCGTCAAAATCGGTCCAACCAGACTGCTGATCAATGGGAATTGGGTCGACAGTGCATCCGGCCGCACATTTCCGACCATCAACCCGGCGACGGGCGACATCATCACGCAGGTCGCCGAATCGGATGCTCCCGACGTCGACAAGGCTGTCAAGGCGGCGCGGAGTGCGTTCGATACCGGCGCGTGGCGGAAAATGAGCGGCTCGGAGCGCGGCAGGCTCCTGAACAAACTCGCCGATCTCATCGAGCGTCACGCCGATGAACTCGCCCAGCTCGAGTCCCTCGACAACGGCAAACCGTTTCACGTCGCGAAAGTCGCGGACCTGCCGCTGACCATCGCCTGTTACCGCTACTATGCCGGCTGGGCCGACAAGATTCACGGCAAGACGATTCCGATCAATGGCCCCTATTTTTCCTACACGAAACATGAGCCCGTCGGTGTTGTCGGCCAGATCATTCCGTGGAATTTCCCGCTGCT
>DASXLG010000212.1 GCA_036496425.1 Terriglobia bacterium
CACTACAATTGTTTGACTGTTTTTCATACAACGCTCTTCATTTTGACGTTTATAAACTGATTATCTTCGGCTAAATCCTGTTCCATGTATCTCAATTGCGGCGGCGTGACCAGTTCATCCAACTCACGCAGATTGCCGGCCATATACGATCGAAGCCGCATTGGCGGCAACCCGGGATTCTGTACAGGTAAAACACTTTCGAGTTGAATCGCAACTTCGCCGTTCGCATTCCGCTGGAAAGCAACGGATCTCCGCCTTCTAAACCATGAAGTCGCCTGCGATGCCGTGCAAAAAAAAGCATTTCGGCCGGAACACTCCGTCACTAACCATGAGTAAAAGTCACCCCACAGACGCTCTGGCGCAATGCTTCTATCGTGCCAATTTATTGTGAGCGTGCCGCCGTGACGGACGGAGTTATCTAACATCGGTGTGAGGTAATCCGACGCCTCACTCCTCCTCAGATGCAGGTAACCAGGCAAAAACAATGCAGTATCCATTACATGCATGGGCAATTCGAGCAGCCGGGTGCAGTTGATTGGCTTGAAAACCTGGCCTGTGCCGGCCCGATATCCAACAGCTTCGTTATAACCGACAGTGGAATCGTAAGTGAAACCAGCTTCCTCCAGCACAGTTGCTGATCTTTGATTGCCGTACAGCCAGTGCATTCTGACGCCAATTTCAGGAGCACCGGTTACCTCGGAAATTCTGCCTGCCTCTTTCCGTCCTTCGAGACTGTCGCACCATGCATTGATGCCGTGGAGGCCAACCTCGCAGCCGGCGGCGATCAGCCGATTAATCTTCGGCTTTATAAAAGAAACATCGTACCTGGTCGCGCGTTTTGCTGGTGCCTGACCTTTGGGGGAACGACCGGGTCGATTCGCGAACGGAACTACAAAAAATGTGGAAGGCCTTCCTTCTTCCAACGCGAGGTATCGGTCGAAATCAGCCCAGATGTCGGCTGCGAGTCCAGCATAGATCAAAGGCAGCTTTACCGCTGCGGCCCAGTTCTTGCACAACTTGGATATGTCGATCCGGCCCCGGACCAAATTGATCAGAGAACCCACTGTTGCACGGTATAGAAAACCGGCAGCGGTAGCGTCGAACCGGTGCGGACGCATCAAGGCATGGTCGAGATCATGCGTAAGGCAGGCGATGAATGAATATCCTGCGGGAACAGGTGGGATCTCGAGCAGCGGCAGACCTGCACTTACGATCAGGGTTCGTAATAAATCAATATGGAGATCGAGTGCGGGTAGCCGTGCATTCTGAGCGGGCTGTCCGATGGATAACAGGTGTTCAATTTCATGAAATAAGTCATAACCGATCCTGATGATGACGGTGTCCTCTATATGATTAACGCATGCAACGGATCGTTGCGACGACTCCTCAATCAGAAACCGGTGCGCTTTGCCGAAGGTGCCAAGTTCGCCGTAAATCGGGATACGGCTTCCGCAAAAAGAAACACTCCGTTGCTCACCGTGCGAGTGAACCGAAAGCCCATGCTCCCGATCAAACGTGGTCTCGCGAGCGCCGAATGCGATAGCAATTTTCGTTCTGACCAGCTGAAGACTCGGTTCAGAAGCACACAGCAATATGTCATAGACACCGTCTCTTCTACAGAACTCCCAAGGTGTCTTGAACAGTTCAAAAAATTCACATACTACAGCCTGCTGCTTTGGGCTTGCGACAACACCGATCATCGGGTTGCGGAGCCCTGATAATCGCCGCAAGCGGTGACGGGCATTTCCGGGTTCCCCATGACTACGAAGTCACCGCCTCCTTCATCAGCCGATCCCGCATTGATGCAAGCAATTCATCTCGTGTCAGGGTTGCAGTTCCGAGCTTTCCGACGACAACGCCGCTCGCGTAATTGGAAATTTCGGCGGCTTCGACCGCTGACGCACCGGCGGTCAATGCCAGAGTGAACAAGGCGATGGCCGTATCTCCAGCGCCGGAGACATCGAACACTTCCCTCGCGACGGTGGGGATATAGTGCGGGTTTCCGCCGCGCTCGAAAAGCAACATTCCCTGCTCTCCCAGAGTGATCTGGACAATTTCAGTTCCCCAGCGGTCCAGCAACTCTTCACCGACGTGTTGCAGCACTTTATCCTGCAGCGGATCGTTGTGCGGCTCCCAGCCATCCTCCTCGACTCCAACCTCGCGGAACGCTTCTGCACGGTTTGGCTTGATCGCTGTGACACCATGCCACTTCAGAGGATTCTTCGGATTGGGATCGACCGTGATCACCAGCCCGGCGGCCCGTGCAATCGGTATGATCGCATCCACAAGCTCCTGAGTTATAAAACCCTTGCCGTAATCGGAGATGATCAAACCGTCGAGTTCAGGGCTTCGTCCCAAGACGAATCGTTTCACCTGTACAACCTGATCGTTCGTGATTTTTCTGATCTGCTCCCGATCGAAACGCACGACCTGCTGCTTGCGGGCGACGACGCGGGTTTTGGTAATCGTTTCGCATCGGGGACTGCTCAGGACTCCAGCAGCGTCGATGCTGCCTGCGGCCAACAGTTCGAGCAACAGCTCTCCGTCACGATCACGTCCCACTTGTCCCGCGATATGCACTTCGCCGGCAAATGGTACAAGATTCCGGGCGACGTTGGCGGCGCCTCCCGAATAGATTTCTTCTTTCTCAACGGTTACTACGGGCACCGGGGCTTCCGGTGAAATCCGCGACACTTTCCCCCAGATGAATCGGTCGAGCATGATGTCGCCGATCACCAAAATTTTTTTGCGCGAGAAACTTTGAATGTAGTCTTCAAAAACCGCCATAGGTTACACGTTCACCTTGGAATCGATTGCCTGCAAAACGCCGCACAGAACATCGGCCTGAGAGATAGCCGTGGTCGCCCTGGCGTCGAACCCCCGCTTGTAAAAGAACTCGGCCAGCAGCGGAGAAACCAACTTCGTCAGAATCCCGTAGCCATAGATCTCCCAGGGACTCGTACAGTTGAATAGCGCGACGCACGGAATGTTGCTTCCGAGGGCCAGATGCATCGGCAGGCTGTCGGCGCACACAACGCAGCGATGGCCGCGGACGTCGGCCAGGTGCTCCAGCAAGGTCGGGCGCGTGGGAAGAAAGTTTACTTTTAGCCCCCGGCTTTCAAGCTCGTTCTTCAGCCAGTCATAGGAAGCCCACTTTTTCATAGGCCATACCGGACCCGCCTCCGGGGCGATCGCTACATCTCCGCATAAATCGGATGGGGTCGTTGATGGAAGAGCGTATCGATCGCCTCTGAACTCCAGATTCAATCCGGAGAAAATCAACTCCTGATACGACGCGCAATTTTGAAGTTTCAATACATCCGCTTGTTGGCGGCCATGACGGCTGCTCAGACTCATATCGAACCATCCCGCCGAATCAGCGGTATAAGAGAGTCCAGCGGCCGGAGTTTCGTATGCGCCAAACAGCCGTTCCGCATGGACGGAATTCATGAGTCGGGCGGTTTCAGGCTCATCCTCAAGATTAATGACGAGATCGTAGCCTTCGCCGGCAATCGCACCGCGGTCGTCCCAATCGAGGACGTTCAATTTTGCGGAAATCCCGGATAAGCCTTCAAGCATTGCCTTATTTCGCGCTGCCGTTATCCAGGTAACCTCACCATTGAATCGCCGGAGCAATGGCGTAGTGCGTACAACGTCGCCCGTTGCGCCTAATTTAAGGATTAATACTCGCATGCCGACGCTATCTTGCTTGCCGCGCGGCTCGTGCCAAAGGAGCCGGCGCTGCGGAGTTGCAGAGCAGTTGTTCAACAAGACGGATCAGCATCGTCCTTTCCTCACTCCAGGTGTGAGACCGGTGAACTACCTGGCCGCGCCTGGTAATCTCCGTCACCTCTTTCGGGTGACAATAGGCCCATTCGATTTTCTCAGCAAGATCTGCGGCATTCCCCAGGTCGAAGTAGATCAGCGACTGATCGGGGAAATAGTCCGAGATACCCGGCGCACGCGGCGTAATCACGGGTTTTCCGAGAGACAGATATTCGAAAATACGCGTTGGTGTGTTGATTTCGGTGAAGATGCTTCGTTCATTGGGAATAATCCCCAAATCGCATTCCTCAATCGCCTCAGCAATCTGTTCACTCATTTTGGACCCGAAATACTGAACGTACGGTTCCAAGCCACGATCCTGTACAGACTTCATGACGCGATCCAGAAAAGAGTTCTGAGAGCCGTAAATTCGTAGTTGCACGTTTGGAATGGAGCGGCGAACCCTGTCCAGCGCCTCGACGGCTAGTTCCAAACCGTTCCGCTGGACCAACGAGCCGTGATACATGATTACGAATCGTTTTTTATCGATCTGGTCGCCCGAGCGTGCCTTCGCCTGACAGAAACGAAATATTTCTTCATCCGGTGAGTTCATCACCACGGTGATTTTTTTCGGAGAGCAGCTCCGCGCTGCAAAAAGCTTGGCGCAGGCGAGATTCACCGTTACGACAGCATCCGCAAACGCCATACTTCTCTTCTCAAGCCCCTTCAGCAATCGCACGCTCGCAGAAGCCTCTGGTATTTCAAAGATCGTTCTCATCAGTTCGGGCATGGGATCGTGTAGATCCAAGACTACTTTTGCGCCAAACAGCTTTGGCCATAGCGCGCTGTACACGAGGAAGTCAGGCATATTGTGGACATAGACCAGGTCGTATCGTTTCCTGAACCAGCGCGCCGCCACAAGACCGCCAGAAAGGATAAGGAATGCGGCATACTGATACAGGTAGCCCAATATTCCACCTCGCCGGCGAGTGAGCGGAAGCCGGCGGATGTTCACGCCGTTGCAAGTATCCACCTTCGGCTCCTCAGCGTTTTCCCGAAGGCAAATCAAGTCGACGGCCATTCCACAATTCACTAGAGCTTCCGCGGCGCGGCGCGGCCGCGGGTCCTCGGGATAGAATGAAAAGAGGATCATGGCGACTCGTTTTCCCTGGAGGGGCGTAGAACCGGACATCGATTTCTCCGTTGCTCGAATGGATTTCACGGTCTGAATCTTTGTTACCGGCACACTGCCTTCGCAGCCAGAGCTTCGACGACTTCCTGCTGCTGTTCCCTCCGGATATGCGGGAACATGGGAAGCGACAGAATTTCATCGGCAGCTTTCTCCGTAACCGGAAAATCACCCTTTGTATAACCAAGGTGGCGATAAGCCTCCTGGAGATGCAGTGGAATCGGATAGTGTAGTCCCGTACCAACGTTTCGTTCGGTTAACTGCCGCTGGAGTTCGTCCCGTTGCTGCACGCGAACGACGTAAAGGTGATATATCCCGTGGCTCCATTCCGGTTCCAACGGGGCGTCCACGCCTTGAATGCCGGACAGCAGCGTGTTGTAGACTTCCGCGGCAGCGCGCCTGTTTTCGTTCCATCCTGCAAGGTGGGGCAACTTGACACGAAGCAGCGCCGCCTGCATCGCATCGAGCCTGCCGTTGTATCCCTCGATGAGGTGATGATACTTCTTGTTTTGTCCGTGGTCCCGGATCATCCGAATGCGCTGAGCAAGTGCTTCGTCGTTCGTGGTGACGGCGCCACCTTCACCGCACGCTCCAAGATTCTTCCCGGGATAGAAGCTGAACGCCGCCGCTCGCCCGATCGATCCTGCCTTCAACCAGCGGTTCTGTTTCCTGGAGAAGTACTCGCTGCCGTGCGCCTGGCAGGCATCTTCGAGAACCATCAGTCCATATTCTTCGGCCAGAGTCATGATCGGGTCCATCTCGCACATCTGACCGTAAAGGTGAACGGGAATTATGGCTTTGATACGCTCCCCGGAATGGACCTTCAAATGCGTCCGAAGGGCTTCGACGCTCAGATTCAGCGTTTCCGGATCGACGTCGACGAATTGAGGCGTTGCACCCGCCTGAATGATCGCTTCGACGGTAGCCGCGAACGTGTTGGGAACGGTGACGACGATGTCACCATGACCGATACCGGCCGCCATCAGAGCGAACCGTAGGGCATCGGTTCCGCTGTTAACTCCCACGCAGTACTTCGCATCACAAAATCCTGCAAATTCCCGCTCGAAGTTTTCGACGGCAGGACCACCAATGAACATGGCGGATGTGATAACTCCACGGACCGCATCCATAAGTTGCTGTTCCAGCTCCAGATGCGGCGTAATCAAGTCTAAAAAGGGGATTCCTTGCCCAGAATTCATTATTCCTCCTTATTTTTGGTTGCTTTCAAGATAGCGAAACAGACGGGCGGGATTTCCGGCGACAACAGCGTTGGGTGGGACGTCCTTGGTTACCACGCTGCCGGCTCCAACGATCGCATTTTCTCCGATTGTGACATTGGCAAGTACGGTTGTACCCGTACCGATCGAGGCGCCTTTGCAGACCCGAGTCCGCTCCACGCTCCAATCGGCCTCGGTTTGAAGCTGGCCGCTGGCCGTAGCCCGAGGATAGGAGTCGTTGATAAACATCACGCCATGGCCGATGAAAACATCATCCTCAATATCGACGCCTTCACAGATAAATGAATGGCTCGATACTTTGCAATTCTTCCCTACGGTCGCATTTTTTTGGATTTCGACGAAAGCACCGATTTTCGAGTTGTCGCCGACCGAGCAACCGTAAAGGTTGATGAATTTCGACAGCTTTACGTTCTGACCCAGACGGACGTCGGGGGCAATAGAAAGAAAGTCTTCTTTAACAGTCATCATCGCTCCGTTAAGGTTATTAAGAACAAAAACATAAGAGCACTATCGCCGCGGTATTCCGAGTTTGTCGATGAGTTCATAGAGGCTGGGACGGCTGATTTCGAGCTCTGCCGCGGCCCGGGTCAAATTGCCTTTGTTCCGGGTAAGTGCGGCTTCGACCATTTGCCGCTCGACAGCTGCACGAGCTTTGTTCAGCCCCTGACCTTCGAACTCCGAATATTGAGACATACCAAGATCCTTCGGGCCGATGCGGCCATTCTCCGCCATTATTGCGGCGCGTTGGATACGGTTCTCCAGTTCCCGGACATTACCCGGCCAGTTGTGTGATTCCAGCGCCTTAATCGCCTTTGGCGTAAAGATCAGGTTTTTCTTCTGACCGGCTGCCTGTCGTTGTAAGAAAGCATCTGCGAGCAATCGAATATCACCTTGACGCTCGCGGAGAGGGGGCATGGAGATCACGACCACGGCCAGGCGATAATACAGATCTTCTCGAAAACGTCCATCCGCCATTGCCTTGACCAGATCGACATTGGTTGCGGCAAGGATCCTGGCATCGACGTTAATTGCAGTTCTCCCGCCGACTCGTTCGATCTGATGCTGCTGAAGAAAGCGCAACAGTTTCACCTGAAGAGTTCCCGACAATTCCCCGATCTCGTCCAGAAACAGCGTGCCATGGTCCGCCATCTCGATACGACCCTGCCGTTGCATATGAGCGCCCGTGAAGGAGCCCTTTTCATGACCGAACAGCTCGCTCTCCAACAGATTTTCGGGAATGGCGCCGCAATTGATCGCAACGAACGGTCCGGACTTCCGCGAACTCCTCGCATGAATGGCGCGCGCCACCAGTTCTTTCCCGGTTCCGCTTTCACCACCGATCAACACCGAGGCGTCCGTTCCAGATACTTTTTGAATGGTGCCGAATACCGTTTGAATTTGCGCGCTTGCACCCAGGATTTCTTCGAACGAAGTGGTGGCGCTGTTGCCTACGGACTCGATCCGGCCGAGCTCGAATTGCTGAATGTGAATCGCGCGGTCGAGCACGACTTTCAGTTCCGCAACATTGACTGGTTTGCAGAAGAAGTCATAGGCGCCCTGGCCGATTGCCTCAATCCCGTTTTCTTTTTCATTCTGGCCCGTCACCACGACGATTTTCATCAGAGGATCAAGCTGAAGCATGTCGGAGAGCGCGAGGAAACCTTCCCGCGTATCGCCGGCGCATGGGGGAAGTCCGAGATCCAAAGTGACGGCGTTCGGCCTGTTGTTCCTTACGAGATCGAGAGCGCTTGGGCGGTCATCCGCCAGAAGCACATCGTATTCCGAGGCGAGCGCCCATTTCATCTGGGTTCGCACTTCGTCATCGTCGTCGACAATCAAGATTTTTGGTTTATCCATAGGTGTACAGAGGGAGTGATGGGGGCAGCTAGTTAGCGATGGGAAGAATAACTCTGAATTCCGTTCCCGCTCCGACGGTGCTGTTCACTTCAAACGTGCCGTGGTGCGCTTCGACGATCAATTTACTGTGGAATAGCCCGATGCCCAGGCCGCGTTTTTTTGTGGTTTGAAAAGGCTTGAAGAGAGATTTTTCGATGAACTCCTGTGACATCCCACAACCGTTATCGCGGACCAGGAAGCCGACCGTATCTCCTTCGTGTATCGTTGCAACTTGAATCACGCCATTCCCATTCAGGGCTTCATTGGCATTCATGACCAGGTTTGTAAGCACTTTGTGGATTTGTTCCGAGTCGACTCTTGTTTTAGGCACCGCCTGCAACTCCTGCTTCAAATCGGCCTTGAGGCTGCCTTTGAACTCTGCGAGTGTGGACTCCACCAGCTGGCGAAGGTCACATTCTGCGGGTTTCAGTTCGATTTGCTCACGCAGCAGTGAAAGCCGCGCGCACATGTCGTCGATCTTCGTCACGCTCGCAGACATGACCCGGAGCGCATCGGCCCGGAACTCGGGATTGTCGAAATTTGCCGGGAGATTTTGCATCGTCAGCGAGAGGCGCGATGCGAGGTTTTTCAAATCGTGCACAAAAAAGGTCGATACGGCCTGGAATGTCTCCACTTCCTTGGCGTGGCGGAGCCGGACCGCCGAGCGCAGATTCAGCAGGCTGGCTGCGAGATGATCCGCGAGGCTTTCCAGGAGGAGCATATCCTCTGTCGTCAGCGCTTGGTATCCGACGCGGTCATCATTGAGCGTCAGCACGCCAATGATCTCTTCACCGACGCGCAATCCGATGACGTATCGCAGTTTCGACTGCCTGAAGAATTCCGGGCATGCCGACATCACTTCTCCCGGCCAGGCCAGATCCTGCTCCTGAAGGTCGATACAGCCCGGATGTTCGCGGACATATCGAATCAGCTCCGCGGAATGTCTTCCCGCTCGTTCCAGCTGCTTCTCAACGTCCGCGGAAAATGCCGTCGAGCCTGCAAGCATGAGCTTCCGCTGGGATTCATCCACAACCCAAACGCTCACAGACAGTATTTCCAGCCATTCCGAAACCAGCCGGCTGACGGTGCTGCTCAGTTCCCGCACATCGACCAGAGATCTGGTTCTCTGCGTCAGTTCCATCCAGACACGCCTGTAGTCGTAGATCGGGCGATGGAAGTGGCGGCTCACGAAGAGGCGTAACTGCCGGCGCACACGATTGGAGAGAAGCAGGGCGCCAAAAGCCGTCAAGGCAATGAAGACGATAAAAGTGTCGTAGGGAAGCGGCCCGTTTGGCGACAAAGACCGGGCAACGCGCGCAATCAAACCGACAGCGATCAGGTAGATGCCGGCGAATATTAAGGTCAGGGAGTTCTGTATCGCCGTTCCGGAAAGATACACATCCATCGTCAGAGAGCTGCCCCGGAACAGAGCGATCGCAAACAATGAATCTGCGGCAATCAATGCCACTGCATTGATCGTGCCGAAACCGGTATCCGTGGTCGAAAACAACAGGGCCTGACTCGCCGTGTAGATCCGTAGCGCGAACAGCCCGCCGATGCCGAGCACCAGGAATTTGATCTGCCAGCGCATCCGGCCCACGGAAGAGCGCATCGTGCGTTCCAGATTGAACAGAATCAATACCGACATCAGAATGAAGAACATCTGAAGCCAGCGGCCAGGCGAACCGAGCAGAATGGACCAGCGCTCCGACTCCTCCAGATAAATCGCGCCAAGAAAAACGGATTTCCGGAAGATCGCAAGGAACGGAATCGGCGCAAGTGCGCTGACCAGAAGCGGCCATTTCCATTGGGCCAGAAACTTGCGCGGATTCACTCGCGCATAGGTGAGGCTGAACGCCAGCCAGATCGACGGAATCAATACGGAAACGGTAATGACCCGCTTTTGCCAGTAGATAATGTCGTCCGGAAGCAAAGCGCTGTAGACCAACCCGCGGAACAATTCTTCGAGTGCGAATAAACACATGCCCGCCGCAAAAATGCGGTGGACGAAGGCATCGCGGTCGCGAAGCAACACACCGACAGCGACAATCAGGCTGAAGTATGCGGCTGCGTATGAAGGGATTGCGGCGATGGGCATTAGCTGGATTTCAACATGGTGTGTGAGCGACCCCCCTGCCGCTTAGCCGCTGT
>DASXLG010000213.1 GCA_036496425.1 Terriglobia bacterium
GTGAATTTCTGCCGCGCGAATGGCGGCGGTTTTGTCGGAAACGGCTGCGTCGGCCATGACTCTTCGCCCGGCACGTCGCTCTTCGGCACGGGCCGCTCGTCAATCGGCCACAGCGGCTCGCCCGTCACTCTGTTGAACACATACACAAATCCAAACTTCGTCGGCTCCGCCACGATATCGACCGGCTTGCCATCGTGCTGCACGGTCAGCAGTTTGGGAGCGGCCGTCGGATCGTAATCCCAAAGGTCGTGATGCACAAGCTGGAAATGCCACAGCCTCTTTCCCGTCCGCGCATCCAGCGCGAGCAGGCAATCCCCAAACAGGTTTTTACCGATCCGGTCCGCTCCATAAAAATCGTAGGTAGGAGAACCAAGCGGAAAGTACGCGATACCGCGCTTCTCGTCAATCGAGATCTCGCCCCATGTGTTCGTTCCTCCGCCGTACGTCCAGGCGTCCTTCGGCCACGTCTCGTATCCGAACTCACCAGGTTGCGGAATCGTATGGAACGTCCAGATCAGTTTTCCACTCAGCAAATCATATGCCCGGATGTCGCCGCGAGCCGAGCCATATCCTTCGCCGGTCGCCGAGCCCAGAATAATCAGATTTTCAAAAACCCTCCCCGGCGTACCAGATTGAATATTCCGGATGGTCTTCGGATCGCGGCCCAATCCCTCCCTTAAATCGACTCGCCCGTCATTGCCGAAGGTATTGATTGTTATCCCGGTATTCGCATTGATCTCCTGCAAAAAGCTGTTGGCTGCAAAGATCAGCCTTCGGTCGGAGCGATCCTTGCTTTCCCAATAATTCAGCCCGCGGTCCGTTGGGTTTCCTTCCACCGGATGGTTCCAAATCTTCTTTCCGCTGGCTGCATCGAGCGCCACCAGGGAATTGTCCGCGTCGCGGAGATAAATCATTCCCCCTGCAATCAATGGACTCGCGCCAAAACGGCTGCTCGTGCCAGCCGCCGGATACGACCAGGCCAATTCCAGCGAATGCACATTCGATTTGTCGATCTGTTTGAGTGCGGAGTACTGCATTGAATCCGCAGTCCCGCCGTAATCGCTCCAAGTGGTATACCGGGCGGCGAGCAGCAGAGTTGCCCATCGGATAGCGGTCAACATAGTAAGTTCAATTCAATGGATTTTCTTGTTCACATGGAAGTGACCGCTCGGATAGAAAGCGGCAATGAACTCCTCGCGAAAGAAGCGGAGCGCGCACGCCAGTTGGCTGAGGCCGGAGTTCTGCGGCGCCTATGGCGTGTGCCGGGCCGGCGTGCTAACTGGGGCATATGGGTCGCATCGTCCATCGATGAACTGCACGAAGCGCTCGCCTCGCTGCCGCTCTTTCCGTACCTAAGCATTACTGTTCATCCGCTGGCCTCGCATCCGAACGATCCTCACCAGATTACTCGGCAGGTTTAGCGGGATGCCAAAGACGCAGAGGGGTCGTCTTCTCATATCCTTTACCGTCCGGGAAACTCACCAACTCGAACTGCATGCCCCAGGGAGCGGCAAAATAGATCCATCTCTGCCCGGCATTCGGTCCCGCCGTCCGCGACGTCGGCTCGCCCATCAGTCGAACGCCTTTAGTCTTTAAGTACGCAACCGCTGCATCCAAATCCTCGACATAAAAAGCCAGATGGTGACCGCCCACATCGCTGTTTTTCGGCGGTTCGTTCTTTTGTCCCGGTGCTTCGTATTGAAAGATCTCGAAGTTAGGCCCATACTTACAGCGAAAGAAACGCAGCTTTCGCATAATGGTGCGAGGATCGACGTTTAAGTGCGTCGCCATCCAATCGCCGTCGGCAACGAAAGTACCGATTTCGAAAACGAACTCGCAGCCGATCACGTCGACAAAAAACGACGTTGCCTCCTCTAGGTCAGGCACCGTGAATCCGACATGCTCCGTTCCTCGCAGACCGGGCAAGCCGGTTGAGGGAGAATTTGTCATTCTGTGATATCTATATCATGACCCGATGATTTCAAGAGATAGCAGAATGCAGATTTCGCGCGTCCTCATTGCCGAATGTCCCATGCCCCTCCCGCACGTCCTGCGGCTTGGTCCAGTCGAAATCCGCACCCGCGATTATATTGCCATCCGCATCGAAACTGAATCCGGTCTCTTCGGAGAAGCTCTCGGCTATCCGCGTGGAACGCCGCTGTTTGAGACCGCGAGCCAGATGGCGCGCCGTGTCCTTGGCGGCGATGTATCCATGCGCCGCGAATTGATGTTCAACCTGGAGCAGTTCAATGTTCCCGGGCGCGCCGCCCTCACTCGCGGTCTCAGTCTATTGGATATCGGCTTGTGGGATATCACCTGTAAGCAGGCCAATCTGCCGCTGTTCCGGCTGCTTGGCGGGTTACGCAAACAAACGGAGATCACGGTCGTCGCCGGCTACTACATGGACCGGCGCTCGATCGCCGACGTCGTCGAAGAAGTGGGCGGTCTTCGCGACGCGGGCTATCAGCGCGTAAAGATCATGTTGAAGGGCGACGATCCATTGTTCGATCGTGAGTACGCCTCTGCCGTGACGGCAAAAATGCCGGGCCGCATCGGAGCCGACGCCCATTGGACCTGGAACACGTTGACCGAGGCGAAGCGCCTCTGCCGCGAGCTAGACCAATTGGGTTTGAATTTTCTCGAAGACCCATTCGCCGCCTCCGACTGGCGCTTAACTCACGAACTGCATCGCCAGATAACGACGCCCTTGGCCGCGGGTGAAGATGTGTTCGGCCCGCGCGCCTTTTCCGATCTCGTGGGCGGCATCGATATCTTGCGGGTGGACGCGACCACCTGCGGCGGTTTGACAGGCGCCATCGAGGCAATTCACGTCGCGGCGGCTGCCGGCAAAACAGTCCTGCCGCATGTGTTCCCCCCTCTTCACGTCCACTTGGCATGCGCCTTTCCAAACGTTGAAGCGGTCGAAATCATCCCGCAAGAGTCTGGCGCGGACCCTTTTGACGCTCTGCTGCGGGACTGCCCGGTTCCCGTCGATGGCAAAATGAAGCCAAGCGAGGAGCCTGGCGTGGGGATTACATTCGACTGGGAAGCAGTCGAGAGCTTGGCCCGGCGAGTGGCTATCATTACGCCCGACA
>DASXLG010000214.1 GCA_036496425.1 Terriglobia bacterium
AAGAAGCACAAAAGGCACAAGAAAGACGTTCTTTCTTGTGCCTTTTGTGCTTCTTATGTTCCTGCTCCGGACTTACTGAAGACGGGTCCGAGCCGGGGTCTCAGCCGAGAGGATTTTGTCCTTCGGAGTGCTCAGGTAGCCCCGGATCCGGTCCTTATCGACGTAGTTGACGACGAACTCGTAGCGGAGCCGGTCTGAACCGACAAGGAAAGTGACGGGTTCGTTGGCCGTGCGATCCTTCTTCAGGATGCTGTTGTCGTCGGCATTGATGACGACATCGAACTTCTGCTTCTTGGGATCGGTCTTCTTGAGCTGTACAAGAACATCGCCCACTTTCGCCGCATTTTTCGTCTTGCTGATATCGAACTCGATGTAGTTGCGTTCGCCGATGCGGCGCAGCGCGACAAGCTCTGTCGAGTTATGCGCGATCAGAGTTCCAAGCTCTTCCTGGCTCCTCGCAAGGTCGGAGCGGGTGGTATCCAGATCGGTACGAACGCCCTGAACCTCGCCGGAAACGCCGGAGATCCTGGTCGCCGCGTCCTGTTGAACTTCGGTCAGCTTGTTGGTGGTTTCATCACGTACTTCGCTGATGGCCTTTGCATTGGCATCCGCCTTCGATGCCAGCTCACGCCGCAGCCGCTGCGCTGTCTGAGCACTCTCCTGTTGAAGTTGCTGGGCGAGTTTATGAGACTTGTCGAGTTCCTGAGTCGTGATGCCCATGCGCTGAGTCACGACATCGAGGTCCGACGTGAGTTGCGCCACTTTCGCGTTGTCTTCATTGTGCACGGACTGCAGTTCGTGCTCGACGGAGCTCATGCGCTCGTCGATCGTTCCGCGCATCGACATCATGCCGTATCCCTGTAGTCCCAGGAGTGCCAGGCAGCCTCCGGCGATAAGTGTTGTTTTCGATTTAAGCCATTCCATGATGACTACCTCCGGGGCGAATGAGGCAAAGCGGTTGCCAACCGGGTTCAGGTCGAAATGAGCTTATTCTGCAGTCACTTACGCAGCAGACTGCAAGCCGGGTAGCGATCGCGGCGGCACAAATGCATGGAAGATTTCCGTTCGGCGCGCCTACTTCTGCACAACGAGAGTTTCGGCGATCATGTCGTGGAGCGCCTGTTTTCTGGCAGTGAATGCGGCCATGATAAACCCGATGAAGAGGATGAAAGCCGAGAGGTACTTTGCGAAATGCCTGCCCGTCGCACGAGCGAACGATATACGTTTGCCGTCAAGCCCGGTAACGACGATCGACATCGCGCGTTTGCCGATAGTCGCCTGCCATTCGGAACTCAACATGAATGCTTCGTAGAGCCAGGGAGCAACGAAAATCACCACCGCTCCGCCCCCGAACGTGAGTGCGCCCACGATCCCGCTGCCGACCAGAATGACGATGATGTCGATCAACCAGGCAACGAAACGCGTTCCGAAACCCGCATATGGGCCGCTCGTAACGACGGAGGCTGCGGCCAGGCCAGACGGCGTCGTTCCCTGAAGGGAGACGCCACAGATCTGGCAGAATTTCGCATTGTCGTCATTCGATTTACCGCAATTGGGGCAGAACATTGGCGCCGGATTGTATCACGCAAGCGGCGGAAGCCAGAGCGAGCGGCCGGTAAGTTCGCGGTGATTGAGGCCGGCAGCCCGGTCCATCAGAGCCAGGGGTTCCGGCAGTTGAATTTTAAAGCGCCATTCATCCGCCCGGCCTCCGGCCTTCCTCCAGTCTACGGCCCAATCGTCCCACCAGGATGCGACACGCCGCGCGATCGGTTCGACGATCAGGATCGGCGCACCGGAACGGGCTGTCCGGATAAATTCCGCCCGGAACCTGTCCCGCGACGGAGCATTGAGTTCATTCATGGTAAGTGCCGCCACCACGGCAGTCGCGGCAGGGATTCGCAACGTGCTGAGATCGGCGTTCCTGGTTGTTCCCGGTATCCGCAGTTGTTGGTAGGTCCATTTGCATTCCTGAAGAGCCCAGGAGTTGCGATCGATCCCGATGACTTTCGGAGGCGGATCGGATTGCGTTGCCCATGCGGCGCCGGCGACACCAGTACCGCAGCCCAAGTCAAGAATGGAAGTGGCCTTTGGAAGGGGCACGTCGAGAGCGCGAACGATTTCCCGAATGAGCAGGAAATGGAGGGGGGCGAAATACATGGCAAACGCCGCGCGCTTGCCTGCACCGCTGAAAGGAGAGCGGGCGTCGATGCGGTCCCGCCGCTCGACATATAAAGATGACAGCGCCTGGACTGCGCGCCGCACCTCGGAAAACTTCAGATGCGCCAGGTGCCGCCGCTCCAGCGCCTCCAACCACTCGACAAATTCCGTCACAAAACCGGGGACAGGTCGGAGTATTGGAGATTCGAAATTAAAAGTTCGAAATTAGAGATCTGCGGTACTCGAATTTCCAATTTCCAACTTCGAATTTCGAATCTCCAATACTCCGACCTGTCCCCGGTTTTGTCTCGTTGTGTATCGCTTTTTACCAGCGGCGGCCGCCGGCGCCGCCTCCGCGATGCCCGCCGCCACCACCACCGCCTTCGCGTGGCGCCATCGGCCGGGCTTCCGCGACCGTCATATTGCGTCCGCCGTATTCGGCGCCATTGAATTTCTGAATGGCGTCCGCGGCTTCCTGGTCGCTCGACATTTCAACAAAGCCGAAGCCTTTGCTGCGCCCTGTATCCCGATCCGTGATGATCTTGGCGGACTGAACACTTCCAGCCTGAGCGAAGATTTCCTGAAGAGATTCGTCCGTCGTGTTGAACGGTAGATTACCGACGTAAAGTTTCTTACCCATGGACCTCCTTAGAGACGCGGAGGACATGAGCACCATGCTCGAGGACACTACCGCGACTTGGATCTCCAAACTTATATCATCGTCGGCGGCGTTATACAATTCGCTTTATGTCACGTTTTCAAGCCGGCGATCTGGTTCGGGTCTCCAAAACTGACGTGCTGCGGCCGGGTGACGCCGGGATCGTCCGGAAGGTCCTGGATAACCCAACGGGAGACGAATCGCTTCAAGAATATATCGTCGAATTCGGCGAGCGGGTCGTCGACGAATACCCTAAAAAGGGATACCGGCTTCGTGTGCATAGTGAGGCCCGGGTGCACTGTTATCTGAGCATCTATCTTGAAGATGCAAACCAGCCTGTCGACTGACCTATCGTGCTTCCAGCCAGGCTGTTCTCAGCCTCTTCGCATCCGCCGAGGCACCGGGTATTTCATCGATCCGGTAGTCGTAGAGTTCCGGAGGCCCGAGTTGCAGCGTCAAGTCCACGTTTCTTCGAAAGCGGCGGACTCTTACTGGAACGCGATCACCCTGTTTATAGCGGTTCAAGGCCGTAAACCAGGTGTCACGGGCAACCGGCGTCCCGCCGATACTCAATAGCAGATCGCCTTGCTGCAGTCCGGCCCGTTCCGCCGCCGAGTCCGTCTGGATGCTGCCCAGGCGGACGGCCTGTCGATCGTCGCGATCGATGGCGATTCCGGCGGTATACGGCTCCTTTTCGGGCGATTTGACCAGCCGCAATCCCACTCCGCCGAACGCTTCGTCGTATGGCAAAGGCTCAACTCCCCGCACATATTTCGCAAACCACTCGCTAACATCCCGGCCGGCCACTTCGGAAGTGACACGTGCGAAATCATCGATCGTATAGCCGCGGCCTTTGAGGTAATAGGACGCATTCGGGCTCTTGACATAAAACTCATCGTACGCGCGCCGCATCACATCGTCGAGCGAGCGCTGGCCTTTCGTCCAGTTCCGGATGAGCAAATCCAGGTTCAACGCGATCAGTTCGCCTTTGAGATAGTAGCTGAGCGATGTATTCGACAGATTCGTGCGCTGCCGATGCAGCGCACCGTCAATGAATGGCGCAGCCATGGATGAAGCTTCCGCGCTCATGAGTTTATCTGCGGGCGAGTTTTCGATGATTCCAATGGTTTCCGAAAGATCGCGGAGGAAGTTGGGCGAATCTTCGAAACCGGCGCGATGAAACATCTCGACGCCGTAGTATTGAGTGAACCCTTCCGCAATCCACAGACTGTGGGTTGATGCAGCCTTCGTCCAATCCCAGGGTCCAAGTTCGACAGGACGCAAACGTTTGACATTCCACGCATGGAAGAACTCATGCGCCACGGTAGTCAGGGCATCTTCATAGGTCGCAGGCTCGGACAACAGGCCCGGCTGAATGATCTGGGTCGACGTCAAATGTTCCATTCCGTCGCTGGAACGGTCGTCGCCGGCAAAGTGAATCATGAACGTGTAGTTGTCGAATTCGGGAGTGCCCCACATGCCGACCTCGGAGCGCACGATCTTTTCGACATCGCGGACAAAGGAGGCGCGGCGGCCGCCCTCATCGCCTCGGGAATGAATCACGACGTGATAGGTCTTTCCTTCTATCTTGAAATCGTCTTCGCTCCAGTCCGGTCCGATTTCGGTGGGGTTGTCGATCAGGATCTCGTAGTCCGGATATTTCCAGTCGTGCTGGTCCGTCCGCTCCGTCCGGCCGTTGACGACGCGCCAATTCGCCGGCGGCTGAATGTGAAGCTCGACCGGGTCGGGCTTATGGCCGGCGACATACATGAATAGTTCTCCGCCGGTGTAGTTCGCGTGCCCCACGTCCAGTTGCGCGTATGTGCCGGAAAGATCGTCGCCAAACACTTTGTAAGCCACCGTGATCGTCCGGTTTCCCTGTTTCTGGACGCGCCAGGTCTGGTCATCTGTTTTCGCCCACAGCAACGTCCTGTTCTGAGAGCGGGCGGTAAATTCCTGAACATTTGCAGCGAAGTCCGCGATCGAATAGCGGCCCGGCTGCCATAAAGGCATCTGAAAATCGATGTAAGGCGAGCCGTCATTGACGGGCGTCGTCACATCGATGGTGACTTCGAATAAATGTGACGCCGGATGCGGCATCGCAAGGTGGTACGCGATTCCGTACGGCGGCTGTGTTTGTAGCGGAGCCAGCGGCGCCAGCAGCGTCAGGCCGAGAGCCAGCAGGAAGCGAATCATCAGTCCCATCCTTTGGTGGAACGGGTTTGTTTTTTCGCGCTGCGGTGTTTCTTTTCCTCAAGACGTTGCTCCTTGGCGCCCTTCGGCTGGCGCGTCTTGATCCTGGCCTTCCGTGGCGTCAATGCCTGGCGGAGCAACTCGGAGAATCGTTCGATCGCATCCGTGCGATTCATTTCCTGGCTTCGGGTCCGCTGAGAGACGACCTGAAGAACGCCGTCGTTATTGATACGCGACGCAAGCCTGCCGGCGATCCGGCTTTTCTGCTCATCGGAAAGGGCAGCCGAGTGCGAAACCGGAAAACTGAGCGTGATCTTGGTGCTGACCTTGTTTACATTCTGGCCGCCCGGCCCACCGCTCCTCGACGCCGTGCAGGTGACTTCGTCTTCCGGAATAGAGATCCCGTCCATGATGTGAATCATGACGATACCGCTTTCACAAGCCGATATAAAAACTCTCTACCTTCGTAGAACTGTTTGACGCCCATCCGTTCGTCGCGGCCATGAGCCCGGGTGTCGTCCAAGTCTTCGAAGAAACCGGAAACGCCATAGGTTGGAATGCCGGCATTTCGCAGATACAAACCGTCCGTCGCCCCGGTCGACATGACAGGAATCAAGGGAACGCCGGGCCACATTTGTGTGGTGGTCCGTTCAATCGCGCCCAGAATCTCGGGGTTCAGCGTAGACGGCTCGCTGGCGATTGCCTCATCGATCGGGGACACAGAAATTTTAGGATCGGCAAGCACCCGGTCCAGTGTAGATTTGACTTCCATCGGCGATTCTCCGGGCAGAATGCGGCAATTCACGGTTGCCCTCGCGTTCTGAGGCAAGGCGTTGTCGGCGTTGCCCGCTTCGAGACGCGTCGCCACGCAAGTGGTATGAAGCAGTGCATTGTGCTGCGGAGATTTCGACAACCGGGCCACGGCTCCTCGATCCGGCGGATTCTTTGCAACCGCGCGCATATCCGCAGCCACCTGTCCGGTATACAACGAAGCCATCCGTTGATAATAGGCGATCGTGACACCGTTCACATGAGCGGGAAATTCGAATCTGGCCAGCCGCGTCAGGCCTTCCGCAAGATGGTAAATCGCATTGTCTTTCACGGGCCGGGAGCTGTGTCCGCCGGCGTTTCGGACTTCGAGGCGAAAACTCTGGTACACCTTTTCACTGAGCTGAACGGTGTTCAGCAGATACCGTCCGTCTTTGATTTCGCTCTCGCCGCCTTCGTTGAACGCGAATTCCGCATCGATCAGGTCTTTGTGATTCCCAAGCAGCCACTGAACGCCATTGGCGTTTCCGCTCTCTTCGTCGGCGGTAAGGGCGACGATCAAATCGCGATCCGGAACATAGTGCTCCTGACGGAGACGGATAAACGCGGCGATCCACGCCGCGGCCATTGCTTTGTCGTCCGTGGTGCCGCGGCCCCAGAAGTAGCCGTCCTTCTCGATAAATTTGAATGGATCGACCGACCAATCTTCCCTCGCCGCCTCAACCACATCGAGGTGCGCCAGCAACAGGAGAGGCTTGCGCCGGCCTGTACCGCGGTAGCGCGCGACCAGATTCCCCTTGCGCGCATCCGGGCCGAGCACCTGGATATCGACTGCCGGAAAACCGGCGTTTCTCAGACGAACCGCTATCGCCTGGGCGGCGGTGGTGGTGTTACCGACGGAGCCGGTGGTATTGATCTCGATCAGTTCTTTATAGATGTCGCGCGCCAACTGATTGTTCAAGGCGTCTTCCGCAGGAATAAGCAACATCAGAGCGAGCAGGAGCCGCGCCATCATGGTTATGGTTTGCCTCCAAAATCGACATTGTCGGGCAATTCATCCTCATCGGTGGCGGCATCGTAGGGAAAGTGGGATGAGAGCTGTTCACCGACTTCTTCGATCCCGCGCACGAGGCCTCCGGTGAAATCTCCAGTACGAAACCTCTCTGTCACGACAGCGACGACCCGATGCCAGAAGTCCTGCCCGACGCGTTCATGAATACCTGTATCGCCCAGCACAACGAACTTTCGACGCGACGGCACGACAAAGAAGAGCACTCCATTACGATGTTTTGTCCTGGCGACGCCCATTCTTACGAACGCCTTATCCGCCGCTCGTCGAATGCTGCCCCAGAAGAACGGTGCGACCGAAACGCAGATCTCTCCGGAGGTGCGGTGTTCCGCCGCCTGAATCGCTGTCTTGATCTTCTCGCGATCGATAACCTGCAGCAGCTTCTTGCGCGTCATTACCATGATCCGCTGGCACCTCCTCCGCCCGACCGGCCGCCTCCGCCGCCGAATCCGCTATTGCCCCCGCCGCCATAATCCCCTCCGCCGCCTCTCCCGCCAGAGAGAATGCTGAACAGGAGATACATCGCCAGACTCGGGTGAGTCACGAAGACGATCAGAATGAGTAAGCCGATAATTCCGTACAGAATCAGCTGCCCCAGAGTGAGTGGCCGCTCCTGCCTGCCGCGTGCCTGCTGCTGTGGGGGAGGAGGAAGGCTGCCTCCGCCGATCACCATCATGACCGCATCCATTCCCGAAGTGACGGCGCCATTCGGATCACCGGCGCGGATTCTTGGAGTGATCACATCGTTGATCACGCGCCCCGCAATCGCGTCCGGAACGATCGGCTCCAGACCGTAGCCAACCTCAAATCGAAGCTTGTGGTCGGCCGCCATGATGAACAGGACCAATCCGTCGTCGATTGCTTTCCGGCCCACCTTCCATTGCTGAAAGGCGCGCGCGGCCCAGTCGTCGATCGGAGCGTCGCCTGTGGTCTGCCCGATGTAGACGATCAGTTGGTGGCCCGTCGAATGTTCGTAGTTTTCAAGTTGCGAGTTGAGCGAGGAGGCGGCAGCGGGCGACATGAAATTCGCCGTATCCGTAACCCAGCGCGTCGGCGCAGGCGGAATCGGCGTTTCGGCGGCAAATACATTCAGCGAACAGAACAGAAAAAAAAGAAAAATGGGGACGCCGCCCGGCTTCAGCGCGCGAAACCGGAAGACGGCCCCGTTTTTCCAAAGGCTCACTAAAACTTGACCTCGGGCGCCTTCTCTGCCCCGGTCTGGGCCTTAAAGTACGGCTTCTCCTGAAATTTGGAACCGAAGAAGCCGGCAATCACGACCGTCGGAAATGTGTCGCGTTTGGTATTGAAGGCCTGAGCGGACTCGTTGAAGCGCATGCGTTCGACCGAAATCCGGTTCTCCGTTCCTTCAAGTTCGACTTGAAGATCCCTGAAGTTCTGGGTTGCTTTTAATTCGGGATAGCGCTCGGAAACAACCATTAACCTCGACAGCGCGGAGGACAGTCCGTCCTGAGCCTGTTGAAAGCGCGCAAACGCCTGCGGATCGCGCGCAATATTTTCCACCGCTCCGGACGTCACCTGTCCGACCTTTGCTCGAGCCTCGGTGACCGCCGTCAAAGTGGACTGCTCGAAATTCGCCGCGCCTTTCACGGTATTGACCAGGTTCGGGATCAGATCGGATCTCCGTTGGTAAACGTTTTCGACCTGCGCCCACTGAGATTGAACTCCCTGGTCCAACTGAACGAGCGTGTTATACGTGCCCACGATGGTGGCGCCGAAAATCAAGACGACGAGAACGATGACGCCGATGATGCCGAGAGCGATTTTGGCTCCTGTGCTCATGTCCACTAACCTCCCAGGCTAATATTGAACGACAACATCCTGATACGCATAGCGTTCTTTGAATGTTTCCGCGAAGATAAAGACATCCATGGCAACCTCGTATTGCTCGCGGGTGATATTGGGATCCGATCTCCACGTCCCGAGCTGCTGGTAACGCGAGATTGCTTCGGTCATCGCCTCGATCGAAGTTCCCGGAAAGAACGGCGCTTCGATATCCGCAATCTCACGCGCGGGCGATTGAATCACAAACCGGAGCCCGCGAAGGTAGGCGCGCTTGAAGGCGCCGGCTTCAGGCGTTTTGAGAAATTCCCGCGCCGCCATCAGGCTGCTGAACGCAACAGGCGGAACGGCGTCCCCGATCGCTGCGACAACCGTGCCGACGCCATCGAGTTCGAGTTGCTGCGGACCCGGCCCCTGCTGGTGAAGGAAATCTCCCTGCCCCTCCCGAAACGCTTTCTCCGTCGCATCGGGTGCGCCGGCATTGACGAAATGCACGCGCTTCAGATCCACGCCCTTCCGGTGCAGGCCATACTTCAACATCGCCAGAGGCTGCTGCGCGTGATCCGCGAGCAGGTTCGCGCCTTCCAGTTGCTTCCAGTCGAATGGCGCGGCCGGCGCCCGCGCGGTCAAAAAGAAGCCGTCACGCTGGTTGATTTGAGCGAAGTGCACCGGGATGTCGCGAATGCCTTTCGAGAGCGGATCCCAGCTGGTCGACACCGCCGCCTGCATGATATCGATCTCGCCGGCGCGAAACATGTCGTACAGATTGCGCTGAGGAGGCTTCTGGAAATATGCGGCCGACAGACCTTCGTCTTCGAGAAATCCGCCTGCGATCGTTGTAATCAGCGGGCTGTAAAAAACAGAGTGGCGATAAACCATGATACGCAGTTGTGCGCTGGACATCTGCGTATCTTACCAGCGAGCGGTGTGCGGTATTTTGTTGAAGTTACTAACCGCCTCGTCTTGGAAAGGCGGGGAATGTCCATCTGGCAACTTTTTGTGCAAAACCCGCCGGACAATAGACGATACGTATATATAAAAGGATAGTGGATAAGAACAACCATCCGATGCAAACACTTGTCGAGCTTCTGCCATCGATCGAGCGGCTCGGCGGCCGGGAAGCCGTCCGATGGTCCAACGGATACCGGACCTGGACCGCAACATATCGCGATCTCTACGGCAGGATCGGCGCTTGTGTTGAATATTTCGACCGGCAGGGCCTGCGCAAAGGCGATCGCGTCATGATCTGGGCGGAAAACCGCGTCGAGTGGATGGCGGCATTCTGGGCCTGCGTCGCGCGAGGCATCGAAGCCGTTCCGGTCGATTACCGGTTTTCGAAAGAGCTCGCCGGCCGTATCCGGATCGGATCGCGTGCAAAGCTCGTGATCGACGATACTTCGCTGGACGCCATTGCGGCATTGCCACCGGTGAACCGCTTCACACCGAGCACAGTGATCGCGGACGATGTGGTCGAGATCGTTTACACCTCCGGCACGACCGGCGAGCCGAAGGGCGTCGTCCACCGGCATCGCAACATCTGTTCGAACCTGAGGCCGTTTCAGCAAGAGATCGCGAAGTATCGAAGATGGGCGGCGCCCTTCCAACCGGTCCGGATCCTCGACCTCCTGCCCTTGAGCCATATGTTCGGGCAATCGCAGGGTCTCTACATTCCGTTATTTCTGGAGGGATCGGTCGCATTCACAACGGAAATTCACCCGAGCAAGGTTATCCGGTTTATCCACGATAATCGAATTTCGGTCGCCGTGTGTGTTCCGAAGATTCTCGAAAATCTCAAAAACGAAGTGCAGCGGCGCGGCATTACCGCCGATCGCGTGTCCGGCCTGCTCCGGACGATGTGGCGGCACCGGAAAACCCACCGCACGTTCGGATGGAAGTTCTGGGCATTCGTAGTCGGTGGCGCGCGCGTCGATCCGGAACTCGAAGAATTCTGGAAGGCGCTCGGTTATGCGGTTATCCAGGGCTATGGCTTGACGGAAGCGAGTCCGGTCGTATCGGTGAATCATCCATTCGACACGCGCACCGGATCGTTGGGAAAAGTCGTTCCGGGACAGGACGTCGTCATTGCGCCCGACGGCGAAATCCTGGTTCGCGGGGAAAGCGTCACGACAGACGAAGAGTGGCTTCATACCGGCGATCTGGGTGAACTCGACTCCGAGGGGCGTCTTTACTATCGCGGCCGCAAGAAGGATCTGATCGTGACGCCGGAGGGTTTGAACATTTACCCCGAGGACGTAGAAAAGGTTCTCAACAGCCTTCCGGAAATCCGCGAAAGCGCGGTCGTCGGAGGCGACCACGTTCATGCCGTACTGATATTGAATACGCCGGGCACCGACGTCGATGCCCTCATCCGCCGGGCCAACGAACGGCTCGAGGCACACCAGCGCATTCGATCGTGGTCGCTCTGGCCCGGCGACGACTTCCCTCGCACGCCGTCCACGCTTAAGATCAAGCGGCAGGAAGTGGCGCGGCAGATGACTGCAGGCGCGGTCGATGACCGCGCACGAACCAGACAACCGGGCAGCCCTTCGCCGGTAACCGATCTGAGCGCCATGTCGTCGCTCGAGCGTGTGGAACTGCTCTCCGAGCTGGAAAACAAATACCAGATGGAGTTCGACGAAGATTCGTTTGCCAGACTCAAATCCAACCAGGATCTCGAAGCCTGGCTCCGCGTTCCGGAGAGGACCGCAGCTCCGGCCGAGCCGGAGACGCCTTTGTCCGAGTGGGCCCGCTCATTTCCCGTCCGTTCATTCCGCAGTGTCTTCCAGCATCTGATCGCGCTCCCCTTGTATCGCCACTACCTGCCGCTGACGGTTTCGGGCCTGGAAAACCTGAGAGATGTCCATTCGCCCGTCATCTTTGCCGCAAACCATACCAGCCATCTCGACGTTCCGACCATCTATGCCGCGCTACCGCACCGCTGGCATCCGCTTCTCGCTCCCGCGATGATGAAAGATCACTTCCGCGCGTACTTCGAACCCGCAGGACACCCGCTGACGGAGACAGCAGCGGTGGCCGCTGCGTATTTTCTGGCCTGTTCGATTTACAACGCCTATCCTCTGCCTCAACACATGTCCGGAACGCGGCGCGCGCTGGAATATACGGCGGATCTGCTGGATCGCGGTCACTGTCCGATCGTCTTCCCTGAAGGGCTGCGGACAACGGACGGCAAAATGCACCCGTTTCGTCCCGGCATCGGCATGATGGCGGTCCGTCTCCGCGTGCCCGTGGTGCCCATCCGCATTCGCGGCCTTTACGAAATCTATTCGGTGCACGACTCCTGGCCGCGCCGTGGACCGGTAGAGGTTTCGATCGGAACGCCACTGCGGTTCCACCCGGACACGAGTTATGCGGAGGCGGCCGACGAAATCGAACGCGTGGTGCGAAATCTCTGATGGCGATGAGTAAATTGTAAGAATTGTATAGTCCTGAGTTCCTTGCGCATTGCCGGACAAGCCGGCGGCCCTTCCATCAGGTTTCGCGGAGCATTCGTTTGAGATGAAGCCTTGGGGAGGGTGTGGATATGGCGTCGAAGCTCTTCGTCATCAGCTTCAGCGCCATGCCGTGCAGGTCCTTTTTGCGCGCGGCGACGCAATCGGCGGGAACGAAGAGATCGAAATCCCGAATGTGGATTTCGCAAGCTGTGCTCAGAATGCAAGCGTCCGTAGTCAATCCCGTCAGGATAATGGTGCGCGTCTTCAAATACGACAACAGGGCTTCCAGAGGGGTCGCATAGAAGGCCGAATGTTTGGGCTTCAGGACGACATAATCGTCGGAAGATGGCACCAGATTTTCCACGAGTGGTCGGCCGGGAGCATCCGGGGACAAACAATGCCTGATAATGCTCCGATAATCCGACCTCCACATGCTCTTATTGTCGTTGAACAGGGCCGCGGAGCAGACGTCCGGCACATTGCCGTGCAGATCTTCGTTATGAGCAGCGGGTTTTGTGTTCATTCAAACAAACAGGCCGCACGGCGCAAAAGCGGCTGACGCGTGGAACCGTGCACGCGGGCTGCCGAGACGCTCCCTACGCGGCATATCGTTTCCGCAATCCCCGCTTTGAGGGACGCTAAATTGCAACCTCTTTATAGGAGTTTGTAGGAGGTGCGGCATGTGGCCTGTTTTCAAACAATTTTTGAAGGGTGACTTCACATGCCTGGGCGAGACCGCATTTTCAGACCGCAGCAAAAACCTGCAGCCGAGAACCAAAACCGCGGACAAGGTGGTTCATTCCGTTTGTCCTTACTGTGCTGTCGGATGCGGGCAACTTGTTTACGTCAAGGACAAAGCCATTACCAATATCGAAGGCGATCCGGACTCGCCCATTTCCCGTGGCCGGCTATGCCCGAAAGGCGCGGCCACTTATCAACTGGTGACAGGGTCGCATCGGGTGCAGAACGTGCTGTACCGAAAACCGTATGCCACCGAATGGGAAGCAATTCCCCTGGAACAGGCGATGGGCATGGTGGCCGAGCGCGTCAAGCAGACGCGGGATTCGACATGGGAAGCCAAATCGAAAGAGGGTCATCCGCTGCGCCGGACGATGAACATCGCGCATCTCGGCGGCGCGACACTCGATAACGAAGAGAATTACCTGATCAAAAAGCTGTTCACCGCGCTCGGCATCGTTCAGGTCGAAAATCAGGCAAGGATTTGACATTCGTCTACGGTGCCCGGTCTGGGCACCTCCTTCGGGCGCGGCGGCGCGACGACGTTTCAGCAGGACCTGCAGAACGCCGACTGCATCGTGATTCAGGGCTCGAACATGGCGGAGTGTCACCCCGTCGGCTTCCAGTGGGTGATGGAGGCCAAACATCGCGGCGCGACAATCATTCACGTCGATCCGAGGTTCACGCGTACGAGCGCGATGGCGGACATCCATGTGCCGATCCGGCCGGGCACCGACATCGCATTTCTCGGCGGCATCGTGAATTACATCGTCGAAAACAGGCGGTACTTCGAAGAGTATGTTGTCCGATACACCAACGCACCCTGCATCATCTCGCGCGACTTCAAGGACACGGACGAACTGGACGGCTTATTCAGTGGATGGGATGAAGAGAAGGGCCGGTACGACAGCGCCTCCTGGCACTACGAGGGCGCCGACGTCGAGGCCGCGGCGGGCGAGCGCGAGATGTTTTCGGGCGAAAGCGAATCGCGGCAGGCGGGCGGCGACGCCACGGAAGCCGAGGTCGATAACACGCTCCAGGATCCGAATTGTGTGTTTCAGATCGTGCGGCGGCATTTCGCCCGCTACACGCCGGAGATGGTCGAATCGATATGCGGGCTCGATAAACGCCTGTTCCTTAAAGTGGCGGAAGAGCTCTGCCGCAACTCGGGCCGCGAGCGGACTTCGGCGTTCTGCTATGCCGTGGGATGGACGCAACACTCCACAGGTGTGCAATACATCCGGACGGCCGCAATCATTCAGCTGCTCCTGGGCAATATCGGCAGGCCGGGCGGCGGCATCCTTGCGCTGCGCGGTCATGCGTCGATTCAGGGATCGACGGATATCCCGACGCTATACAACCTGCTGCCGGGTTATCTCGCGATGCCGAAGGCGAGTCACGATCTCGATCTCAAGAAGTACATCGAAGGCAATCGATCACCAAGCGGCTGGTGGAGCGAATTCCCGAAGTATTTCGTTTCGCTGATGAAGGCGTATTTCGGCGAGGCGGCGAAAGCAGAGAATGACTGGTGCTTCGATTATCTGCCGCATATCAGCGGCGATCATTCGCACATGTGGACGGTGGCGCGGATGGCCGATGGCGGCGTGAACGGCTACTTCATCATGGGCGAGAATCCGGTTGTCGGCTCGATGCACGGCGCGCTTCACCGTAAAGGTTTGCGCAATCTCGACTGGCTTGTGGTGCGCGATTTCGCCGTTACAGAGACGGCAGACTTCTGGTGCGACGCGCCGGAGATCCACCGTGGCGAGGTGCGTCCCGAAGACATCAAGACCGAGGTGTTTTTCTTTCCCTGCGCAGCCCACACCGAGAAGGAAGGGACCTTTACGAATACGCAGCGCTTGCTTCAGTGGCATGACAAAGCGGTTGAGCCTGCGGCAGACTGCCGCAGCGAGCTGCACTTCATCTTTCATCTGGGCCTTCGGCTGAAGAAGCTGTATGCGAACTCGAGCGATCCAAAGGACCGTCCGATCCGCGATCTGTTGTGGCTCTATCCCAAATTACCGCCGCACGACGAGCCGGATGCGAAAGCGATTCTTAAGGAGATCAACGGCTACAAGGTTTCGAACGACGAACCGGTTCCGGCGTATAAGGAACTCAAAGACGACGGATCGACGGCGTGCGGCTGCTGGATCTATTGCGGCGTCTTCAAAGACGACATGAATCAGGCGGCGCGCCGGAAGCCGGGCAGCGAGCAGAATTGGGTCGCGCCGGAATGGGGCTGGGCCTGGCCGGCGAATCGACGGTTGATCTACAACCGTGCGTCGGCAGACCCGGACGGCCGGCCGTGGTCGGAGCGCAAGCGATATGTCTGGTGGGACGAAGTCCAACAGAAATGGACCGGCATGGATACGCCCGATTTCATCGCCGACAGGCCTCCGGATTACAGACCGCCGGAAGGGGCGTCAGGGCTGGCGACGATCGCGGGCGACAAGCCGTTCATCATGCAGGCGGACTCGCGCGGCTGGATTTTTGCGCCGAGCGGCTTGACGGACGGGCCGCTCCCGGCACACTACGAGCCCCAGGAATCGGTGATTAAAAATCCGCTCTACGCGCAGGATGCCAATCCTTCGCGGATGGAATGGCTGCGCGAGGACAATCCGTATCATCGCGCGTGGGACGATCCGCGTTTCCCCTACATCATTACGACCTATCGCCTGACCGAGCATCACACTGCGGGAGGCATGTCGCGCTGGCTGCCGTGGCTTTCGGAGCTGCAACCGGAGTTTTTCTGCGAGGTTTCGCCGGAGCTGGCGGCGGAGAAGGAGTTGAAGAACGGCGATTGGGCGACGATCACGACAGCGCGGGCGGAGGTCGAGGCCCGTGTGCTGGTTACCCGGCGGATCTGTCCGCTTCGTATCCAGGGGAAGCTGTATCACCAGATCGGCCTTCCCTACCACTGGGGATCGAAGGGAATCGTTCAGGGCGACTCCGCCAATGAGTTGATCGGGTTTGTCGCCGATCCCAACGTGTCGATTCAGGAATCGAAGGCGCTGACGGGCAACATTGAGCCGGGACGCCGGAGCCGCGAGCGCCGCGTCGTCACAAGCGGGCCGCTGGTTGCGGACGTACCAAACGGCAATCATCGCGACACGCCGGCCGTAGAAAAGCGCAAGGTTTTCAATCATGGAATTCGGGCTTCGAAGGTCATCAAGGAGTAGCACAGATGGGCAGTAAAGGCTTTTTCACGGATACGACCATTTGTATCGGCTGCAAGGCGTGTGAGGTGGCATGCAAACAGTGGAATCAGCTGCCGGATGACGGCTTCGAGTTCAAAGCGATGTCGTACGATAACACCGGTGCGCTGGGCGCTTCGACGTGGCGGCATGTGGCCTTTATCGAGAAACCCGCCGCTTTACCCGTACAGGATGGGTTCGCCGACTTTTCGTGGCTGATGATGTCCGACGTCTGTAAGCACTGCCAGCGGGCGGGGTGTCTCGAAGCGTGTCCGACGGGAGCGATTGTGCGGACGGAGTTCGATACGGTCTTTGTGCAGCCGGATGTCTGCAACGGCTGCGGTTACTGTGTAACGGCCTGTCCGTTCGGTGTGATCGACCGGCGCGAGGATGACGGACTGGCCTGGAAATGTACGATGTGTTACGACCGGCTGAAGGAAGATATGACGCCCGCTTGCGCGAAGGCCTGCCCGACGGAATCGATTGTGTTTGGGGATCTCGACGAGCTTCGCACCAGAGCCCGGCGGCGTGTCACGGAGCTGCATGGAAAAGGATTGACGGAGGCGTATCTCTATGGCGCCGATCCGGAAAGCCAGCCCGGCACGGAAGGCTTGAATGCATTCTTCCTGCTGCTCGACAGGCCGGAGGCATATAACCTGCCGCCCGATCCGGTTGTACCGACAAAAAAAGCCGCGGAGAGCTGGGCGTCGCTGGCGCTTGCCGGCGCGGCGATGATCGTGGCGACCGCGGCGTGCGTTTTGGCGGGGGTCCGGCAATGAGTGATGCTGTAGTCACCTACTACGACGAACCGCTGCTGAAGAAGCCGGTGTGGCTGTGGTCGATTCCCACCTATTTCTATTTGGGAGCCGCCGCTGGAGCGTCTCTGGCATTGGGCGCTGCCGCCCAGGTGATGCGCGCGGGTTCTCCGGAACTGGTGCGGCGGTGCCGCTGGATCGGTCTGGCCGGCGTCAGCGCGGGAACCGTGCTGCTGATTTACGATCTCGGCCGGCCTTCGCGTTTCCTCAACATGCTGCGGGTGTTCCGGCCGACATCGCCGATGAATGTCGGGTCGTGGCTGCTGTCGGCGACCGGATCGCTGGCGGGACTTTCGGTGGTTGCAGGTGGAGCGATAGGCCAAGCGGCCGCTGTCGGAGCCGGAGTGCTCGGCGTCCCGCTTTCCGGATACACGGGGGTGCTGCTGGCAAACACGGCCATGCCGGTGTGGCAGGACGGTCGGCGGAGTTTGCCGGCACTGTTTGTCGCATCGGGAATGGCGAGCGCGGGAGCCCTTTTCCATTTAATGGATCTTCCGGCTCGGGACGAGGCGATTGCGCATCGATTTGCGCTTGCCGGGCAGGCCGCGGAGCTGGCGGCGATGGTCGCCCTCGAGCGGGAAACGTCGAAGGTGCAGCGGGTCGCAGAGCCATTGAGAACGGGCGCGCCGGGCCTTTTATGGAAAGTGGCGAAGGTGCTCGGCGCCGCCAGCCTGGCGTTGTCGTTGTTCGCCCGGAAGTCGCCGAAGGCGAAGACCGCGGCCGGCCTCTGCGGCACTGCGGCAGCACTCAGCCTCCGGTTCTCGCTGCTCCAGGCGGGAAGACATTCGGCACTGGATCCCCGCGCGGCGATCGAACAGCAACGCGTGCGGGAACTTCCCACCGACGGCGGAAAAGCGCGGCTCGTGGCTTGATGACCGGACAGGTACTGCAGCGCGCCCCTACAGCAGGCGGTTCAGGTTCGCCGACTGCGGAGCAAGCCGCTGCGCCACCTTCATCGCCGACAAAATGGCGCTCTCATGGCTGTCGATGTCGTGAGTATATACGCCGGCAAACCACAGATTGCCCCGCCCCTGCATCCGCGCGAGGCGGCGCTGAGCTTCGAAATATTCCGGTGTGACTTTAGGGTGGTCGTAAGTTTCCAAGGCATAGAGGGGCTCGGGCAACTGAGCCTCATAGTTGATCCAGCTCTTGAACAACGGCGTCCTACTTTTCCATTTCTTCCAGACGGTCAAGGCGCTGCGCCCCGCATCGTTGCGAATGTTGAAGACAGACCAATGTTTCTCGTTTGCGGGCATCAAACGCCGGTCCCCATGCACGGCGATCGTTCCCTTGAAGTATTTGAAATTTTCGAGTTCCCGCCGCACCGGTTCGGCGAACTCCATTTCCGAAACCAATCGAGCGGCTTCTGATGCATTCGTTGCGATAACGAGATGATCGAATTCATCGACACCGCCACCGGCGTCCTCCACTCTGAAACGTTGTGCAACGCTCAAGATCTGGCGGATGGGGGTCGCCATCTTGACCTTGACCGTCTTCAGAGTCCCGGCCAGGGCGTCTATGTATACCCGAGTCCCGCCCACGACCTCGGTGAAGTAGAACTTCGAAAACCTCCCGGCCTCGCAGCATGCGTAATATTTCAAACCGTTGTAGGCGGCGAAGGTTTTGAAGTCGTCCTCGCCGGCGCACCAGATCGCAAACAGAAGAGGATAGAAGAATTCGTCTTTAAAGCTGCGGCTCACCTTCAAACTCTCAGTGAACCGTTCGATCGTGATCGAGGTGTCCTGTGCTTCGATCATCGGCATCGCACGAAGGAGGGCATAGCGGAATTGCAATAGCTTCGGCAAAACCCGGGGCCTGAATACCGGCCAGCACACGCCGCCATCCCGGACAGCGGGCATCAGATAGGTCTGCCGCCGATCCTTGCTGTGCAACACGACTGTTCCGGGATACTCGTAAAGCGGTACGGCGAGAATGCTGAGCAAACGGTAAAACGTCGGCCACAGCGTTGGCGTGAAAAAATCGACGCCGGCATCGATCGGCACAGCCTTACCGTCGATGTCCACCTCGACTGTATGGGCATGGCCGCCAAGACGGTTCGCGCTCTCAAAGATTGTTACGCTGTGGTGTTCCTGCAGTAGCCAGGCGGTCGCCAGCCCGGCTCCTCCCGCTCCGATGATTCCTATTTTCATTGCATAGGAATAGCACTTGAGGTCAATAGCGGCATGCCCGACAGTGTAACCGCTTCCGTCGGGAAACGGAATTGTAGGATAACGGCGGACTGCCCTCCAACACCTGGTTGACCTATTCTGTAGGTATAGAACTTTCCAGTCTCTTACTTTCGCAGACGATTTCACGCTGAGCACGAGAAACCACATGAATAACACACAGGAACAGTGCGAATTTCTTTGCCGGGTGTTCCAGAACCTGGTTGATTTTGCAGTCTTTACCATGAACGAAGCAGGCCGGATTACAACCTGGAATGCCGGAGCCAGGAAGATATTCGGGTACGACGAGCAGGAGATTGTGGGACAACATCTGGCAACGATGTTCACCAACGCCGATAAGATGGCGCAGCAAGTGGAATGGGAAATGACGACTGCTCGAGAAACGGGCCGGGCAGACGACGAGCGGTGGCATGTCCGTAAGAATGGAGAGCAGTTTTGGGCCAGCGGAATCCTTAGTTCAGTGCGGGATAAGGAGGGGAAAATCTGCGGATACGCCAAAGTGATTCGAGATCTCACGGAGCGTAAACGGGCGGAAGAACAACGCGATCAATTGTTACAGGAGCTCCAGCAGGCGAATCAGGCCAAAGACCGCTTCCTCGCGACGATGTCTCACGAACTGCGCACGCCGCTTGCGGCAATTCTGGGATGGCTCAGCCTGATGCGTGAGAAACGGCTGCAGCCGGAGCAAATCGAACCAGCGATCGAGAGCAGCTACCGGAACGCCCGAATCCAGAAAAGCCTTATTGATGACCTGTTAGACATATCCCGTATTACCGTTGGACAACTCGCGCTTGAAACGCGGCCGGTCGATCTGCGTGAAATCGTGAGGCCCGCATTGGATTCCGTTCGTCTCATGGCAGCCCAGAAACATATCGAAGTGGACTCGGTCGTGGAAGAAACCATCCCAGCGGTAATAGGAGACGCACGCCGTCTTCAACAAATTACATGGAATCTCCTCGCCAACGCCATCAAGTTCACCCCGAAAGAGGGCCGAATCGAGCTTCACGTTCACCATCGGGATCGGAACGTTGAGATCCGTGTCAGCGACAACGGCCAGGGTATGAGCCCCGCTTTCATACCTTACGCCTTCGACACCTTCCGGCAAGAACAGGACAGTACGACGCGGCCGTATGGCGGTATGGGCCTCGGTCTCGCGATCGTGAAACAGCTCACCGAATTACATGGGGGAAAAGTCAGCGCATTCAGCGAGGGTGTTGGAAAAGGGTCTACTTTCACCGTCGTGCTGCCCGCGACCGAGAGCGCGGCGGCCGAGGATGCGGGAAAGGCCGAAGAGCCAAGCCTCCATGCCCTGGCGAACAAGCGCGTCCTCATACTGGAAAACGATCCCGACTGCAGGGAATTTTTGCTTTCAGCTGTGCAATCACATGGAGGCGCTGCGGAGTGCGCTGCCACGGCGCGCGAGGCTTTCGAAAAAATGCTGGGATTCAAGCCGGACATCATGCTCGTGGACATCGTTCTGCCCGAAGAAGACGGATATCAATTCCTGAAGCGATTGAGGGCCTTTCACGATCCGGCGATTCGCAGCATCCCGGCAATCGCTTTGACTGCACTGGCTACGGACGACTTCCGGAAACGTGCGCTGGCGGAAGGCTTTCAATCGTTCATAGCAAAACCCGTGCCCGCGGACGAAATCATATGCAACATTGCTGCCCTGCTTCGTCCCTCTGACTCTCGGGAGGACCGGCGAATTGCGTGAAGCAACAGAGGAATCACTATTGGAAACGGGCCTGGCGCCGGTCCAGAGTTTCCTTAAGCATGACCGGCCGGCAACTGCCGGAGGGCCCGAGGACATTATTCCGGGTAACCGTCCAAATAGTCGCGGTGGTGCTCTGTTGAACCATTGGGGACAACATAGCCGGCCGGGCGTTCAAAAGAACAAACCGCAATTTCAGCTCGAATTGTTCGCGTCGGACAATCGTCTACAAGTGCCTGCCCTCTTGAGCTTACAAATAAGGTGTCCATTAAGATCGGTCTATAGCAGGACGGAGCGATCGCACTTAGCTCCTCCGATTCCTTTCATCCAGAGGCGTGGCCCTAAAAATGCTTTCACCCAGAGCCATGAGCGTGAAATCTGTTTTACTGGTGGACGATGATGAAGCTTTTCGAACCTACGTCGCGTTGATGCTTCGTACCGAAGGGTATGACGTGGAGGCCATCGAGAGCGCGGAGCCATTGTTTGCCCGCCTGCAATCCGCAGAATCGCTTCCATCGGTCATTCTGCTGGATGTGCTTCTGCCGGACATGGACGGCATCCGGATCATGGAAAAGATCAAGGCGATGGGTCTGAACGTTCCGGTGGTCGTATTGTCCGGGGTCGGGCACGTCAGGACGGTAGTCGAAGCCATGAGACTCGGCGCATGCGACTTCATCATGAAGCCGGCCGAGGACAGCGAACTCCAGAGTGCAATCGAGACGGCGCTGGACGGCTTTGAAGAAAGACAGGCGCTGGAACCCACAGCGTCGCAAACTGACGCGACCGGTATGTTTGTAACGGCGAATCCCGAAATGCGCCGCCTCGCACAAATCGTCAGACGGGTTGCGCCGGCAGACGTTCCGATTCTCATCGCGGGTGAATCCGGTACCGGTAAAGAAGTCATGGCGCGATATGCTCATGGTCATTCCGGCCGCCAGAACCGGCAATTCCTGAAAGTAAACTGTGCGGCATTGCCGCATGAGCTGCTCGAATCGGAACTCTTTGGGTACGAGAGGGGCGCTTTCACCGGAGCGGTTTCGGACAAGCCGGGAAAATTCGAGCTTGCCGATGGCGGCACGTTGTTCCTGGATGAAATCGGAGAAATGAGCCCCCTCTTACAGGCAAAACTGCTGCATGTGTTGCAGGACGGCACATTTTCGAAGCTCGGCGGACGAAAGACGATTCGCGTCGATGTGAGGATCGTTGCCGCAACCAATATCAATATCGAAGAAGCAGTCGCAAACGGCAAGTTTCGAGAGGATCTCTACTTTAGACTGAATGTCATCCGGGTGGATCTGCCTCCCCTGCGTGAGCGTAAAGAAGACATCCCAGGGCTATGCAGCTATTTCATTGGGAAATATCGCGAGCAATACAATGCCCGGGCACATGAACTGCCTCCGGATCTCCTGCGCCGCTTTGTCGAATACCATTGGCCGGGTAATATCCGCGAGCTTGAGAACTACATCAAGCGATTCCTTGTTTTGCCCGATCATCAACTCTTACTCGCCGAACCGAACTCCGACCCGGCGCCGGCTGAAGACGCGCCCCACGACACTGCCGATGCGCCATTGTCCTTGCTCGGCGTCGGCGCGATTGCGGCCGAACGTGCGGAGCAGGAGCTGGTACGCCGGGTTCTCGAGCAAACGAATGGAAACCGTAAGCTGGCGGCTCGAAGGATGAATATCTGCTACAAGGCATTGCTCAATAAACTGAAGCGATGGTCCGGGCCACAGACCAGACCTGACGCGGCTGCTTAAACGAGAGTTCTGAGGGAAGGATATGACAGGTCGCATCGTCGGAGGCACCAGTATTCTTGATTTGCTGTCGGACAAGATCGTCGGGCAGCCGACGGCCATCAGCGGAATTGCATCGACAGTCAAAACATACCAGGCGGGCCTGGCGCCGCTCGGGCGCCCTGCGGGCGTGTTTCTCCTGCTCGGGCCAACGGGAACAGGCAAGACAAGGACGGTCGAAGCCCTGGCGGAAATCCTGCACAACGGCCCGCAAAAAGTGGTCAAGATCAATTGCGGCGAATTCCAGTCGGATCATGAAGTGGCGAAGCTGATTGGTTCGCCACCGGGCTATCTCGGCCATGGGGACACCAAACCGGTTCTGACTCAAGAGCGGTTAGACGAAGCGGCCAGCAAATACTGCGATTTGTCGATCATTCTGTTTGACGAGATCGAGAAGGCAGCTCCGGCCGTAAGTAAGCTCCTTCTTGGTGTTCTGGATAAAGCAACTCTTCGTCTGGGCAACAACACGGAAGTCAACTTTGAAAAGAGCCTGATTTTCCTGACAAGCAACCTCGGGGCGCGCGAAATGATGAAAGAGCTTCAGCCGGAAATCGGTTTCCGGCCGGTGGCAGCCGGAGAGGTCTCCGTGCTCACCAAGAAGCTCGAAGGAATCGCGCTCAACGCGGTCCGCAGGATGTATTCGCCGGAGTTCATCAACCGGATCGACGCCGTGGTGACCTATCAGCCGCTCGATTCGGAAGCGCTTGCGTTGATACTCGATCAACAGATCGCAGACCTTCAGCAACATGTGAACAGCCGGCTCGCGAATAAGTGCTTCAACATTGAAGTCACTCCGGAAAGCCGCGTCTTCCTGCTGGAAAACGGAACCAGTCCCGAATATGGCGCACGGGAGTTGAAACGCGCCATCCATCGTCACCTGACTCAGCCATTAGCCACGTTGGTTATCGAAGGCGCTATCCAGCCGGGCTCGACGGTTCGCGTTATACCGGGCGGGAATAGCCTCACTCTTGAAATGGCCGGGTCTGAACGTCCTGCTGTTATCCCTCGGCCGACTGTGCTCATCGTCGATGACAATCGCGATTTCCTGCGGCTGCTTTCTCTCGAGTTGACCGAGGCGACATCGTGGAAAGTCAGCACGGCGCAGTCCGTAGCTGATGCGGAAGCTATCAGTTCACCGGGCGCCGTCGATTTCGCGCTGCTCGATCTCCTGCTCCCGGATGGAAACGGCATCGACCTCGGAGCGAAACTCCTGGAGAAGCACCCGGAAGTTCATGTCGCCATCATGACGGGCGCCGAATTGAATGCGAGAGAAGAGGACGAATGCCGAAAATATCAATTCGATGTTGTGAGCAAACCGTTTCTTCCTCAACAGATCATCGGCCTGGTGCGCGAGCGCGTTCTTACAAAGGTGAGCGCTTCAGCCTGAAACCAGGAAGGTTGTGGTTTCCAACTCTGGAATCGGATCGGCTATTGGCTCTGGCGTTGCTCCCACTCCTCGATCGAGCGGATCAGGCGGTCGAGAGAAGACACCCCGAGAACAATCACGAGATATCCGGAAACGGCGCTTTCCTTGATGTGAAACGCCGTCGAGACGATGATGGCCGAGCGGAGTTCCTCGGAACCGATAATGATCGATTTGAGCAGGTTGTCCAGGACCTCCAGATGCAGCCGCGGCATCGAAAAAGAGACATGCACATGAAGCATGTTCCCGAACATTCCCAGGCATGCATTCAAGAGAATATTTCCGATCTCGGTCAAGGCTTCGCGCGAGGCCTCGTCGAGCCGCTGCGAAGGCCGTTTCCGTGCCCGAAGAAGGTCCGTCAGGGTGACGGCGCCTTCATAGTTCAGGATCAGCAGGGCGTCGCCGGAAACCGGACCGCTGAAGAGCTGGTGCACCGTGGCGACCTCCTGCATGGTCAGAACGGCCAGGGCATCCGGAAGTTCTTCGATCGCTCTCACATCGATCGACGGGGGATCCAGCAGGACGCGGTACCCGGACAATTCGGAAAGCGACGCGGCGCTCCGCGCAAAGCCGATGTTGATCAGTTCCGCCAGCGCATCGCCTTGCTTCTCAGTCAGAGCCATGGTTGCGGCCCTCCAGAACCAGGTCGACCGTCTTCAGAACGAACTCGCTCACAAAGGGTTTATTGACGAAGGCAGCCGCGCCTTCCGCCTGAGTCATCGCGCGCGTGGAGCTTTGAATATCGGCGCTGGCGACAATGACCCTGGCGTCGTGATCCATCAGGCGAACCTTCTTGAGGACCTCCATCCCGAGCATGCCCTTCATGATCAGGTCCAGAAGCACGAGGTCGGGCTTTTCCAGAAAGTATTTCTCGAGAGCAACCATGCCGTCTTCCGCTTCGCTGACCTGATGGCCCGCATGTTCCAGGATGCCCCTCAAAATTCTGCGCGACATGGCAGAATCGTCAACGATCAGGATCTTTGCCATTCGTTACCTCGATGATCGCGCTGAACATCCTTTCCAGGGGCACGACTTGATTGGCCAGGTTCGCCTCGATTACCGCTCGCGGCATTCCAAAAACGACGCAGCTTTCCTCGGCCTCTGCAATGATGATACCGCCCTTTGCCCGGATTTCCCCGGCGCCCTCCTTGCCGTCGTCGCCCATTCCGGTCATCACGAGACCCAGAACGCGGCCGCCAAAAGTTTCCGCGGCGGACCGAAACAAGACATCGACCGAGGGCCGGTGCAGCGTGTCGAAAGGCCGCGCGTCGATGTGCGCTTGAACGGCAGCGGAGCTGTCCCGGCGCAATGTCAGATGACGTCCCGCCGGCGCGATAAGAATCCGGCCGGGCTGGATGGCGTCTCCTTCCCGGGCTTCAGAGACGGCGAGACTGCAGGCATCGTTCAAGCGCTCCGCATACAGCTCGGTATAACCAACCGGCATGTGCAGGACTACCGCGATCGGTATGCGGTAATCGCCGGCAAAAGAAGGCAGCAGATATTTCAGCGTCTGCGGCCCGCCGGTGGAAATGCCGATGACGATGACGTCGACGGGCGAAGGAAACATTTTTTTCGCCGGCTTATGCTGCGGCTTCGAAGCGGCCGGGCCGGCAGGGTCCGGCAGTCTGACGGCCGACATCATGACGTTGCCGGCAGTCTTCACCTTCTCGATCAGTTCGTCGCTCATCTCAAAGATTCTCTCCGTCGCGAGCGCGGAAGGCTTTTGAACGAACTCAATGGCGCCGGCATCCAGGGCGTCGAGAACCAGCTGGCTGGCCTCATTTGCAATGCTGACCACAACGATCGGCAGCGGTTTCCGGCGCATCTGCTCCTGAATGAAGCCAAGCCCACCCATCCCCGGCATGATCAGGTCGATGGTCACCACATCCGGATGCAATTGATCAACAAGCGTCAACGCTTCTTCGCCGTCGCGCGCTACTCCGACGACATCGATGAACGGACTCTTTCCGAGCATCTGCCTGACGACTTTCCGGACATACGCCGAATCGTCCACCACCAGTGTCCGTAGAACCTTATCCATGTTCTCCCCCGGCGCCGCTTCCTGCGGCTTCAGTCTCTGACATACGCGAACGCTCCTCCCAATTCCTGAAGTTCGAAATCGACATTGAACTTCAGAAGCGACTCCGCAGCTCCCAGAAAGAGATAGCCGGGCCGCTGCATGTACTGCTCGAACAGCTTTGCCGTTCTCAGAATTGCGGACTCTGAGAAATAGATGAACACGTTGCGGCAAAAGATCACCGGAACTTGCGCCAGCCGCTCTACCGAGCTGCGATCGGCGAGATTCACCCGGTGCCACTGAATTTTCTCGTGAAGACACTGCTTGATTTTCAAGCCGTCATCGCCGGGCGTAAAGAAGCGGCTGCGATATTCGGCCGGCAGTGCCCGGAAGCTGCGCTCCCGGTAAACACCTTTCCGGGCGATCTGGAGCGCGATATCGCTGGCGTCGCTGGCATGGATCTCAATGGGAAGGCGGTCGAACCAACCCGTTAACGACAGCGCCATCGCAATGGTCAACGGTTCTTCTCCTGTCGCGCAAGCGGCGCTCCAGATCTTAAGCGGCGGCCTGGCGCTCTCCGCGAGTCTGGGAAGCACAATATCGGTGAGGGCGTGAATCTGATCGAATTCTCGCCAGAAGTATGTCTCGCGAACGGAAATTGCATCGAGAACGCCACTCCATTGAGATTCGTCGCGGTCATACTTAAGGTGATAATAGAAGTCGATAAGAGAACCGCTACCGCGTTCGGCGATCAGGCCCGAAAGCTTGTCCATCATCAATTCGACGCTGCTGTCCGAAAAAAAGACACCGGTCCGTTCATGGATGAGATCACGGAGCAACATGACCGCAGGGTTTCGATCCGGCCGATTTGGAAATTCCATTCCGGGAATCACCTTTCGAGCGACTGTTCGGCGGCTTTCCGAACAGCAGGATCCGGATCACTCCGGACCATGTGTGACATTCTTCTCTCCGCGGTGCGGCTTCCCATACGCTTCAGGGCGAACACTGCGGCAAGGCGCACGGCAGGTGCTTCGTCTTCGAGGGCCCTGCCCAGCAACTCGGACGCCCTCGGATGTTTCATGCGGCTGACCGCCTCGACGACGGCGCGGCGCACCTCGGCATCCGGATGGTTCAGGGCTGAAGCAAGACGGTCGATGTGAGCCGGATTCAATCGTGCCAATGCGCCGATGGCAGCGTCACGCAGGTGGCGAGCGGCGGCCAGCCGGATCAGCGCCTCCACCGAGAGTGGAGTCGCGATGACCGCCAGCTGAACAATCGCCGTTTCGGAAACTCCGGGATCGGCATCTTCGGCAGCCGTTCGCTCGAGCGCTTGCACAGCCGCCTCATCCTGCCGCGCCGTCAATGCGGTAACGGCATCGCTGCGCCGGGCTGGATCCGGCGACTGAAGAGCCTCAAGGATCGGATGAATCGCGTCGGGATGGCCGACGGCGCCCAGGGCCTTCAGGCCGGCCCGCGCGACATCCCGATCCTCCGAGTCCACCAACGGCGCCAGCACGGAAACAACCCGTGCTCCACCGATCGAACCGAGAGCATCCGCAGCCGCAATGCGCACCTGGTTTGCCGGATCGCTGTGCACAATGCAAGCCAGCGCGTCTATCGCTTCAGGACTGCCGATTCGTCCCAGCGAACGAGCCGCGTAGTAGCGGACCCAGGAATCCTGGTCGGTCAGTGCCCGCGTCAGTTCAGGGAGAGCCCGCATATTTTCCAGAAAACCCAGAGATTGCGCCGCCGAGGCGCGGATCTTTGGAGATTCGTCACGCGAGGCCCGCAGCAATGCATCAAAAATCCGGTCGTCCTGCAGGTGGCACAGGTTTTCGACAGCGGCGCGGCGCACGTTCTCGCTGACATCGTGGATCCGGTCCAACAACTGGTCTGCGCAATCCGGATAACCGAAATACCCCGAGATCCGGACGGCGGATTCACGCACATGCGGATTGGAATGAAACAGCAGCTTGTTGATATCCGCAGCCATCCGGGGATGGCCAAGGGAGTTCAGGGCCGCGATTGCAGCCTGCCGGACCGCTGCCCGGTCGTGGCCCAGAAGCGCCAACAGAGGTTCGTAAGCCTGCGGGTCGCCGATTTTTGCCAGAGCTCCCGCCGCCATTTCAGTTAAATCAGGATCGGCAAGGGCTTTTAAAAGCGCGCCCACCGTTTGCGCATCTCCAATCCGGGCGAGAGCTGTGACGGCGGCACGGCGGGTATCCGAATCATCCGATTTGAGTTGTTCGCATAAGCCTTCGGTAACATGGCGGCCGTGACGCACGAGAGTCTCGATCACTTCATTGCGCACGTCCGACGATCCCAGGAGCCGGGTCAATTCGGTGATGATGTGATCGGTCCCGACCCAGCCGAGGACCTGGACCAGAGCACGCAGTTCCGCGCCGCTCACGCCGTTCAACATGGAAAGCATGGTTTGCGCCGCGGCGGCGGAGGTCTTCTTCCGGACAAGATCGCTCACATAGCCGCCTTCGGCATAGAGCTTTTCAGTCCGCTCGTGAAGCCTCGCGAGCGCAAGCATTAATTCGGGTGCTATCGGCGATTTTTCCAATAGAGAGACGAGCGCCGGCACAACACGCTCGTCGCCGATTTCCGCAAGAGCGCGCACAACCGCCGCTTGAAGCACATTGTTCTGCAGCAGGGGCAGCAGGCTGGGCGCAATTCTCGGCTCCCCGATATCGGCGAGGGCATCTAAAGCGGCAAATGCGAGAAAGAAATCGCCGGAGGCGGCAATCGCGGCGAGATCGTCGACCGCCTCGGCCGCCTTCAACTTGGCAAGACTTTCGATAGCGTGGTAACGGACGTTGGTATCGAAATCGCGCAGCAGAGTCATGAGCGGGCTGACGGCTCTGCTGTCGCCAAGGTTTCCCAGCGCCAGGGCCGCATACATCCGGACCTCGGCATCGGGATCGTTTGTGATCTTCGCGAGCGCGGGGAGAGCCGCCGGGCCGATGGAAATCAGCACCTGCAGGATGCTGTTCAAGACCGCCGCGTCACGATGCTCCTTGCAGAGCCTGCGGACAAAAACCGTCAGCGCGTCCTGGCCCGATTCGCGAACCAGCGCATCGACCGCCTGATGACGGACACGCCAGTCCTGGTCTCCGAGAGCTCTCATCAATTGCTGTTCGCGCTCTGATTCCAATCGCATACCCGCTTTAACGGCGGGGCTTACGCGTCCCGCGGGCCGGCGATTTCTTGCCGTTGCCGGCGGCCGCCGCCGTGACTTTCCCAACCTGACGCTTCGGCTCGTTCTCGCCGGAATCGATTCCCGTAAGAAATTGAAAGAGAGATTCGGCAACGGTGGAATGCTCTTTATTGGCGCGACTGAGCATTCCCATCTGTTTGGCAATGTTCTGAGCGTTCCCGATCATCTCTTTCAAGGCGCTCGCCTGCTCCACCATGGCGCGCGCGGTCTGGTCCGACTGTTTTCGGCTGTCTTCGACGGCTCTGCTGATCTGCGCCGCCGCCTCCCTTTGCTCCACCATCGCGCGCGTCACTTTCGCGGTCATCGCCGAAACGCGCACCAGTTCCTTGGCGAACTGATCGGCGGCCGTGGTCTGTTCGGCCAGCGCCCTTGAAGTCGAC
>DASXLG010000215.1 GCA_036496425.1 Terriglobia bacterium
CGAATGGGCTAGGCGCGGATCCGTTCATTCAGGCACAGGACTTTGATAACGCCTGGAAATCAAACATTGTGGTGAAAAACCTGAAAACGACCGGCTCGAACGCCACGGCGCGAGTCGAACTCAAGGGAAAGGGCCTGAGCCAGAAGTTAAGTGTCTCCCTCGTGCAGGAACAAGACACTTGGAAACTGGATCAGGTCACACCAATCGATTAGCTCGCGGTTAACTAGTTGGGTTTGGGAAAAGTTGCGGCGCCGACTCTTTTACCGTTCTCCGTAAAGACGACTTCGGAGTATTCGCCCTTATCCACTGCCAGAATTAGCGGCGACGCGAAAGTGGCGCTCTTTTGCGCCGCGTCTTTGATCTTGTACGAGACATAAATCATTCCATTTGTTGTAGTCACTTTCGGGTCGTCATACTTTCGTAGGAAGTGTCCGCGCGCGATTGCGGCCACAACTATTTTGGTATCGAAAGTGTTGTCGGGTAGAAAATGGTTCTGTCCCATTGTCGGCGCCGCACCAAAGATTTTGTCGAATTGCGCCCGGCTGGTGAAGACGAGGTAAGAGGTCTGGGTCGTCAGGCCGGTGTCATTCCTCTCGAAGTAGCTACTGTCGTAGCGCTTGAATTCCAGCTTACGTTCCGGACCGGCCGTTGTGGTATCTGTCGCAAAAGCTTGAGCAACAACGATCAGCATTAACGCGGTGATAATCCCAGTAATCCGTTTCATTGACTTCGTCTTGAGTTGTTATCGAAGCATCTCTACCGACACCGCGTGGAACGGTTCTCGTTTGCCGGTATAACCCACCTTCACTCGTTTAGCGCGACGGAATTCGGCCTGTGGGTGTGGGTCCAGCACAATGTAACCTTGTAGGTCGTAATACATAGTGTCCGCATCGATGATGAATAATACGCGCCTGGTCGGCTCAGATTGAACAATGAGATGGTCTTCGTCCACGCCTAGACTGCTACCGGTCAAATAGTAGGTCGGCGTTTTTTCTTCCTTAGGCGTTGGTTTGGGCAGCGAGGCGAGAACCTGCACTTTCACCGCGGTATACGGCTCGCGATTTCCCGTGTAGATAACCTCGACCGGGCGATGCAGGGTGTTTGCGGGAACCCTTAGCCAGTGTCCATCGTCGCCATTCGCGAGTAAGAACGTGTGTGTTTCATGCAGTCGGGAGACAATCAACGTTTTCGCATCAATTTGTCGCACGATGCCGCTGAAGAAATGCCTTAGTTCCGGCGGATGATCATCTTTCCCAATCTCCGACGTCTGACCCATGATGGCGCCGACGATCGTGCAAATCGGGATCGCGAACAGAAAGACGGAAAACTTTCTAACCATTACCGCGCTGGCGAAAGCGAAACATTTTTATACTAACGCCTCCGACACCGAACTGGCTCATCGCACCCTGGTGTAAGTCACCGTTTTGCTCTCGATATGGCCGTCAGGGTAAAAGATGGCCGGATGGACGCTAAGTCTCATGCCGTCAGCGGACAGTGAAATTCCCCCCGTTTCTTTAAGAAGCCTGACCTCGGAGCCTACATTTCGTCTGCTGACTCCCTCATAGTAGATAATATTGCCACGGATCGTTCCCTGGTCCGGCGTGCCGGGCGAGTAATCCATGATCGCATTCTCGCCGGTTACGGTGATCGTGAGCATGTGTCCGTTTTGGTCGTTCCGCCACGTTCCGCTGAAAGAACCGCCTTCGCCAGATCTCGATCTCGGCGCGGCGACAGACCTTGAGCTCCCGGCCGAACTTGAACTGTTGGAAGATATTCTAACCGAAAGCGCCTCCGAGCCGCCGGTGATCCACCGAAAACGGACCTCAACCATTTTTCCAACCACATCCCCCGGGTCGATTCGTTGTCCGCGCTTGTTCAGCCACTGCGTTTGCTCCGTCTCAACGTAGGTCGTGGTATGAGAGCCAGAGCGAATTTCCAGCCTGTTGTCGTCGATGCTCGTGACCACTCCGGCATCGCTGCCGGGACCACCACTCTGCGCGTGAACACGTGACGCGACCGGAAAGGAAAGCGCGAAGAAGGCGACAACAAGCCACGCGAGTAATTGATCGCTATGTCCGAACAGTGATTTACGATTCATTTTTGTTTTCGTGAGTTTAATGACGTTTTGGCGCCGACGGCTTGGCGCTAAGGAGCATTAACCCAAGAGGTTATGCGAAAGTAAAGGATCAATCTGGTTACAACGCCGTGCGCTCTTTGTTATTCGAGAGGCAAGGGCGTTGATTGAATGACGGTTAATCTTTTCCTCTGCGATTTTTGCTTTTCACCCGACGGTAAAGAGTTTCGTAGCGGTCGACAATGATGTCGGCTGAGAATTTCTCGATAACGTGCTTTCTCCCCTGCTCGCCGAGGCTCCGCACGAGATCGGGAGATTCAACAAGCTTGTCCATCGCGGAGGCGAGCGCGGTAGCATTGGGAAACGGATAAAGCGGGTAAGTGTCGCCCACTACCTCTGGAATTCCTCCGACATCAAAGGCAACAATCGGTTTTCCGAAGGAGAGCGTTTCCAGGATGCTGAGCCCAAAGCTTTCGTAATCGGACGTGTAAAGTCCGGCGTCCGCAGCCGATATAAAATCTTCAACCGCGGCTTCGTTCTCTCGGATGATGATCTGTTTCTTCAAGCCGAGGCGATCAATCATTTCGGTGTAAGGCTGAATGGGTTCGCCAGCCAGGATGAGCAATCGGGTCCGGTCTCGTGTCCGCATCGCAGCGAAGGTTTGCAAAAGAAGATCTATTCTTTTCCCAGATCGCATGTTCGACATGTGCAGGATCAGGAATTCGTCCCGCACACCGAGCTCAGCGCGCACTTCCTCTCGACTGCGGCCGGCCGGCCGGGGGGTAAAGAAATTAGGAATGACCTCGATATCGCGCGAAACCTTAAGGGTCTCGCGGGTTTGTTCCTGTAAGCTTTTGGAAACGGCGGTGACCGCATCAGACCGGTCGAGCGCATATTCGATTGCCATGCGATAGGCCGGATCCTGGCCTAGCAGATTGGTGTCGGTGCCGTGCAACGTGGTAACGATGCCTGGTGAAACGTTTGACATTTGCGCAGCCAGTATCGCAGCCAGCGCATTCGGTACCGCATAGTGCGCGTGAATGATATCGAGTGAAACCGTCGAGGCGACCTCCGCCATCTTAACTGCCAAAGGCAAAGTGTAATCAGGGCACGGAAAAAGCGGATGATGCGCAAGTTCGACAAGATGAAAGTGAAGTCGCTCTTCCGCTGTATCCAGCCGGACCGGCCGTGCATAACTGAAGAAATGCACCTCGTGTCCGCGTCGCGCGAGTTCGTACCCCAGAGCGGTCGCCAAGATTCCGCTTCCCCCGATGAGCGGGAAACAGGCGATGCCAATTCGAAGAGGGTTCATTCCCGGCCAATATACGCGTCGGCGGAATTATCGATCGTTTC
>DASXLG010000216.1 GCA_036496425.1 Terriglobia bacterium
AGCTTCGATCCGGAGAGCGAGAAGAACACGAAGGGCACAACAGCCCACCAGAGCAGAATATGATCGTTCCTGGCGAATGCGCGGCGAACCGCGGAAATCAGGACGAACGTCCACGGGAAGGTCAACAGCAGCAGAACGGGAAGAAAGAAGTAAATCGGCCGGCCGTGTCCGTGAATGGAGGACGTGAATCGTTCAAAGTTCTGATTAATGAAGAAAACCCTGATGAATTCCCATCCGTTGAAGGCGGTGCAGAGCAGATACCAGGGACCCGCAAGGGCGGCCGCGATCCACAGCCCTTTCGGGTACCAGTTTTTCCACTCATCCCGTCTGCCCCGCAGCAGGAGAAAGCCTGCCAGCGAAATCGCCGGCAGCACCAGAGCGACCGGACCCTTGGCCAGCACTCCCAAACCCAGCGACGCGTAAAACCCGTAAAAATACCAGCGCCGCTTTTCGGTCGTTTCGTTGAAACCGGCCAGAAAAAATACCAGCGCCATCGTCAGACATGCGGTGAGAGGCATATCCATCGACGCGGCCCGCGCGAACGCGAAGGCTCCGATCGAGGTGAGAAAGATCATGGCCGCAAGAAAACCGGTTGCGCGATTCCACAGTTTCCGCCCGCACCAGTAGACGAAAAAGACGCAGATCGTTGCTCCGAAGGCGGATGCGAATCTTGCTCCCGCTTCGTTCTGGCCGAGTATTTTGTAGCCCGCGGCCGCGAGCCAGTACATCAAGGGAGGCTTCTCGAACCACGCCATACCGAACAGACGGGGTGTAATGTAGTCGCCCGACGCCAGCATCTCGCGGGCGATTGCCGCATACCTGGGCTCGTCCGGCCCGATCAGACCGATGCCGCCCAGCGCGTAGAAAAAGAACACGTAGCAGAGAACCGCCAGGACCCCGATGATGATGTGATCGAAATACGGACGCAGCGTGGGTTTCATGCGATGACTAACTTCTGAATTATGCCAAAATACCAGCGTGCGCGGAGGCGTAAAAGAACTCGCCGAGTACGGCCTTGCCCTGGCGCTGATCAAGACGTTCGGCGCCCTGCCGCGTCCGGTCGCCTATCCCGCCGCCAGGATCATTGGCAGGCTTGGTTTTCATCTCGCCCGGCGGCAGAGGCAGGCGGGCCTTCACAATCTCCGGATGGCCTTCCCGGACATGAGCGAAAGCGAGCGCGAACGCATTCTGCGGGGCTGCTTTCAAAACCTCGGGCGGCTGCTGGTCGAGTTCACACACTTCCCCGAACTGAACAAAACCAACATTTCAGAATTTGTCGTGCACGACGGGCTCGAGAACTATCTCGACGGGCTGCGGCGTGGACGCGGGGTGATCTTCATGACGGCGCATTTCGGCGCCTGGGAACTCAGCTCGTTCGCGCATGCCCTCTACGGATACCCTCTAAAATTCATCGTGCGGACGCTCGACAACAAACGCGTCGAAGGGCTCATTTCGAGCTACCGCACCGCCAGCGGGAACCTGCCGATCGACCGGCGGAACGCCGGCCGCGACGTTTTGAAAGCATTGCGGCAGAACCAAGCCGTCGGCATCCTCTTCGATCAGAACACCACGCGCAGCGAGGGCGTTTTCGCCGGCTTTTTCGATACTCCCGCAGCGACAACTCCGGCAATCGCGTTATTCGCGTTGAGGACGGGAGCGGCTGTCGTTCCAGGATTCCTGATCTGGGACACGGCATTGCAGAAGCATCGGCTGCGTCTCGACCCGCCGGTCGAGTTGATCGATACGGGCGACCTCGATCGAGACGTCCTGGAAAACACGAAGCTGTTCAACAAAATCCTGGAAAGCTACATTCGGCAATACCCGGACCAGTGGTTGTGGATTCACCGCCGCTGGAAAACTCGGCCGGAAGGGGAGCCTCCAATTTATTAATCTATTGCATCATTCGAGGTTGCTGCATTTCTATATTTGAAATGAAACAACTTCGAATGATGCAATGATGCAATTAAATCTTACCTTCCCAAGGGCTGCCCGTAAGCCATGCTCTCCAGGCGGGCAATGCGGTCTTCTAATGGAGGATGCGTACTGAACAGATTCGTCATTCCGCCGCCGTGGAGCGGATTCACAATAAACATGTGCGCAGTAGCCGGATTCGCATCGAGCGGAACCCGCTGCGATCCCGTCTGAAGCTTTCGCAGCGCACTCGCCAGCCACATCGGATTTCCGCAGAGTTTGGCGCCGCTGGCATCGGCCTGGTATTCGCGGGAGCGAGAGATGGCCATCTGAATCAGCGCCGCGGCGATCGGCGCAAGGATGATCATGGCGAGGCTGGCAATCAGACCGCCGTTTCCTTCGCGATCATCGCGCCGGCCGCCGCCGAAGATCATCGCCCACTGTGCCATGTTGGCCAGCATGCTGATAGCGCCGGCGACCGTTGCGGCGATTGTTCCGATCAGGATGTCGCGATTGTGGACGTGTCCGAGCTCATGCGCCATCACGCCTTCGAGCTCCTCGGGGGTCAAAAGCCTCAGAATGCCTTCCGTTGCGGCGACTGCCGCGTGATTCGGATTCCGGCCGGTGGCAAACGCATTCGGAGAGTCCGAAGGAATGAGGTATACCTTCGGCATCGGCATATTCATCTTCAAGGCCAGATTATGAGTGACGCGCCACAACACCGGCGCCTCGGCTTCCGTCGCCTCCTGGGCGTTATACATCCGCAGCACGAGTTTGTCGCTGAACCAGTAGCTGAACATGTTCATCCCGCCGGCAAAGACGAACGCTATGATCATTCCCTGGCGTCCGCCGAATGCGCCGCCGACCAGGACAAGCAGAACGGTCAGGAAGGCCATGAGAAGCACTGTTTTAGTTGTGTTCATTTGAATCTCCTAAACTGCGTGCCAGCAATTCCACCGGGTGAAGAACTTCGAGCTTCATTCCGCATTTCTTCGCACCATACCTGAACTGAAACATGCAGCCGGGATTACCCGTGGCGAGGATATCGACGCCGGCCTTCTGAATCTTTTCCATTTTGCGGTCGAGAATCTCCATCGATAGCTCGTTTTGCGTGATGTTATAAATTCCTGCACTGCCGCAACACTGATCCGCACCTTCCACTTCCACAAAGTGTATGCCTGGAATCGCTTTTAGCAACGTTCGCGGCTCATTTTTTACCCCTTGTCCATGAATGAGATGGCAAGGATCGTCGTATCCCACTCGGCGCTCCAACGGAACCTTTAGACGCTCGAAAATCCGCGTGGACACCAGGAACTCTGCGATGTCTTTTACTTTAGAGGAGAAGGCTTCGGCGCCATCGACGAGCAGCGGGTACTCCTTCAACATCGCGCCGCAGCCCGCCGCATTAATAATGATGGCATCCAGCTGGCTCACGTCGAACGCCGCGATATTGGTCCGGGCCATGTGACCGGCCGTTTCGCGCAGCCCGGCATGGTTCGCAAGCGCGCCGCAGCAGATCTGTTCACCGGGAACGATGACGTCGTAACCCGCGGCGGTAAGCAGCCGGATCGAGGACTTGTTGATCGAGCCCATCATGGAGTTCATCACGCATCCCGTAAAGAATGCGACCGTGCCCTCTTTCTTTCCTTCAGCGCGATACCTGCTGCCGGCCGGAACACCGCTTTCGAGGCCGATCTCGGGCATGAGGGCTTCGGCTGCGGCCAGCTTCGGCGCGATTGCCTTCAAGAGCCCCGTGCTCCGGACGAGATCCTGTATTCCGGTCACCCGGTAGAGCTGCAACATGCGCGAGGCAAGATGGAACCGCCACGGATAAGGAAAAACGTGATTCAACATCAGGCGCGCGATCCAATGCGCCGGACGGTCTTCGACGATCTTGCCGCGCATTTCTTCCATCATGTGGCCGAAGTGGACGCCGGAAGGGCACGCCGTCTCGCACGCGCGGCAATCCAGACAGCGGAACATATGCTCGACGAAAGAGTCCGTGATTTTGGCGCGGCCCTCGTCGAACGCTCGCATCAGGTAGATACGTCCGCGCGGAGAATCCATCTCGCTGCCGAGCACACGGTACGTTGGGCACGAGGAAAGGCAAAGACCGCAATGGATGCAGTCGAGATAGAGCGGAGGTTTTTGCGTTTCTGTCATGATTTCAATACTTCAACATACTGTGAGCGACCCCCTGCCGTGCCTTCGGCACGGCTGGGGGGTCGCTCACACGCCATGTTGAAATCCACTTCCTGGTCAAAGCCGTTCTCCATCCACATGCCTTCCGGGATTCAATCGTCCATCCGGATCGAACGCCGATTTCATCTTCTTCATCAGGTCCGCTTCAGCCCCGGTAATACCGAAGGTCGCTACCCCGCGCCGGACTTCCAGGGGAGCTCTCTCGATCACAACCCGATACTTCTGCCGGATGCGCGGTATCTCATCCCCCGAATCCAGCCGCATCAGAACAATTCCGTTCAAGCCGTGCGCGATCCATCCGGACGGCCGGTACTCCTCTATTATTTCATGCACCTGAGTGGGAAGTCCGACGACGCGAACCACGACCGGCCCGAATCCGTTATAGCGCTGGCGCAGCTGCTCCCAGACCGCAGCCTCATCCGCGCCTTCGTGGGCCGTCCAATCCGCATCCTTCGGCAGATTCTTCAATTGCCATTCGACGGCCTTGGCATGCTCTCCGAAACGGAGCCATATTTCATTGTTCGAGCCAGACCACACACAGGCAACGGGCTGCAGCGGCCCTGTCCTCAAGGAAGCCAGACATGCGGCGGCAGCGCGGGCATCCCCGAATTGCGCGATGGCCGTCGCCGTGCGTTCGAAGTTTGCCCGGAGTTTCAGACTGATTTCGCTAATGACGGCAAGAGTTCCCAGCGAGCCGGTGTACAGCTTGTGGAGGTCGTATCCGGTAACGTTTTTTACAACCCGGCCGCCGGACTTCGAAATTTTCCCGCTGACTTCGACCACCTTCATGCCGATGATCCAATCCCGGATCGTACCCGACGCCCGGAACGGTCCCTGCGCGTTCGTCGCCGCGATCCCGCCAATCGTCGCTGCTGATCCGTTCCACGGATCCAGCGGCAGGAATTGTTTGTTTTCCAGCAGTGTGCGATGCAGCTGACCCAAGGTAACGCCGGCTTCGACATGGATCGTAAGATCCGCGGGAACGTATTCCGTTATCCGCGACAGCTGCGTCAGATCGACGGCAGTGTCCGCACTTCTTAAAGGGTTTCCAAAGGAAAGCTGCGTGCCGGCGCCGAAAGGAACGATCGCGCCTTTTTCGTTCGAGATAAGCTTCGCAAGGTCGTCGACAGTGTCGGGCCGGAGAACCTTCAAGGGCGGCAGACCGTCGATCGTCAACGCTGAACCTTCTCCGGCGATCCCAGCAGGATCGCTTCGACGCGCTTGCCAATCTCGGCCGTGCTTGTGGTCGCGTGCTTGCCGACCTCGGTGCAGGCGCGGCGGCTTGGGAAGATTTTCGCAGGATTCAGCAGACCGTCGGGATTGAAAACCCGCTTCACGCGCATCATCGTTTCGAGGTCGCCCTCGCTGAAGACAAGATCCATGAAATCCTTTTTCTCGTACCCGATGCCGTGCTCGCCGCTGAGAGATCCGCCGACATCGACGCAAAGCTTCATGATCTCTTCGCTCATCGCAAAGATTTTGTCGACCTGGTCCGGATGCCGGCTGTCGAACAGGATCAGCGGATGCAGGTTGCCGTCGCCCGCATGGAAAACATTGGCAACGCCGAGACCATATTTCTCCGACATCCGGTCGATCGCGACGAGAACTTCAGGAAGACGCGTCCTGGGAATCACGGCATCCATCGTGATCATGTCCGGAGCCAGACGGCCCATCGCGCCGAAGGCGCCTTTGCGTCCGAGCCAGAGCTTCGCCCGCTCTTCATCGTCTTTGGCCACACGGATGTCGTACGAACGATTCTTCCGGCAGATCTCCACGATCGCACTGGCAGTTTCTTCCAGTCCGTCGCGGAACCCATCGACTTCGATCAGAAGCGCGGCAACCGCATCGAGCGGGTAGCCCGCTTTGTAGACCGATGCTTCAACCGCTTCGATGGTCCTGGCATCGACGAATTCCAGCGCAGATGGAACAATGCCGGCAGCGATCACATCCGACACCGTCTGGCTGCACTCTTCAACAGAGTGGAATGCGGCGAGCAGCGTTTTTACAGCCTGCGGCTTTGGAAGCAGCCGCACGGTGATCTCGGTCACGATCGCGAAGGTTCCCTCGGACCCGACGATCGAGCCGAGGAGATCCATGCCGATGGGCTCTCCTGCAGGATTGCCCAGCCGGATAATCTCTCCGCCTGAGGTGACGGCCTCGACCGCGAGAATGTGATTCGTCGTCATGCCATATTTCAGGCAATGCGGACCGCCGGAATTTTCCGCCACGTTACCGCCGATACTGCACGACATCTGACTCGAGGGATCGGGCGCGTAATAAAGTCCGTGCGGCGCAGCCGCCTGCGAGATATGAAGGTTGACGACGCCGGGTTGAACGACGGCGATGCGGTTCTCCGTGTCGATCGACAGAATCCGATTCATCCGCTGCATCTCGATGACGATGCCGCCTTCGACCGCCAGCGCTCCGCCGCTCAATCCCGTTCCGGCGCCGCGCGGCAGAAACGGAATGCGATACTCGTTCGCCACCCGGACGATCTGCGCAACGTCTCCGGTTGTCTTTGGGAAAACGACGACGTCCGGACGGTTTTTGAACAGCGGCAACCCGTCGCACTCGTAAACCAACAGCTCGGTTTCGTCCTCGACCACGCAAGTTGAATCCAGAAAGCCCCGGAGTCTGGCGACAATGTCCCGGTTCACTGCTTGTTCTGCTGCTCCTTCAGCTTCTTGATCTGCTCTCTGACGAAGGGAGCCTGCGGATGATCGGGATTGGTTTCGACCAGCTTTTCCCAGTATTCCAGCGCGCGCTTGGGATCGTTTTTTCCGTGCAGCATGGCAACGCCGAGATTGAACAACGCCTGGGCGTTCTTCGGATCGGTCTTCAGGACGTTCTGAAAGACCGCGATCGCGTCGTCGTACCGGCTGAGATAGAACATCGCGGTCCCCATGTCGGTCTGGACATTGAGGGCATCGGGGCGAATCTCCAACGCCTTCTTGTACAGGCTGATCGCATCGTCATATTGCTTCTGATCGAAATTAATATTGCCGAGTTCGACGATCGAATCGAAGTCTTTGGGGTTCTGCTTGACCTTGTCCGTGAGTTCCTTGACCCGAGCCATATCTACAGGCGGGGGTGGAGGCTCGTTCGACGATGCCGCGTTGGCCGCGGAGACGTCGGTGGGCACATTCGGATCGACTTCAAGCGGCAGCGCCTTGACAACATCCGGCGCCCGCTGTTTGGTCCAGGTGTAGAGCACACCAAAACCGATAGCGAACCCGATCAATAGAAACAGCCACCGCTGCACACGCATCCCCTGCATGATACCGGAAATTCAACAAGGTGTGTGAGTGACCCCCTGCCCGGCGCTTCGCGCCCGGCAGGGGGGCGCTCACACACCTTGTAAATCTACTGGCCTGCCCCACACACCACGCGGCGGCATCCGCCATGCAGCGTACAGGGCGCGAGTACCATTCCTCTGCCCTCTGTATCCGAATTCAGCTCTGTACGGAGGACTCATGATTAAACAGCTTTCCGCACTGGCGCTTGGCCTTGCATTCATAGCTTTGCCGCTGAGAGCCCAGACGGCAAATACCGTGTCCGTCGGTTTCGCGGTTGTTACTCCGGCTGCCGCCGCTGCAACCGGACTCACCGCAGTGGAAACAATTGGAAACCTCCAGGGTTCCACTATTGAAACAGCCAGTCTTCCCGCGGCCTCCCTGACGACCAACGCATCAGTCATTGTCGACCTCGATATTGCTCCTGGTACGTTGACTTCCAATACCGACGTCACGGGGTCTCTGGGAACCGGTTCGGGGATAAGGAATCTGGGCCCGCGGCAGAGTCTTCCGAGCGGCAGCAGCCAAGTCAATGGCCAGCTCCCGGCGCCGGCCACCGCGAGGCTCACGAGCACCGGCGCAACGCCGGTGGCGCTGTTCAGCAACACGGCCATTTCAATCGTGAATCCACACTCCACGACGGCAACCATCACCGCAACTTTGACCGACAGCCAGGGAATGTCGATCAGCCTGCCGGCTCTTCAAGTCCCGGCCATGCAGCAGACATCCCGGTTTGTGAATCAGTTCCTGGACACTTCGATTTCCCTTAAATTGCCGTTCAACGGCGTCATCACCTTTAATGCAGATATGCCGGTCGGAATCGCGGCATTTCAGTTCAGCGGCAGTTCCTTCTCGACTGTGCCCGTCCTGACCAGCCCAGGTACGGCCTTGATTCCGCAGTTCATCACAAACGCCGGCGGGCCGGGCGCTCTCCTGCTCCAGCAGTTCGTATCGGGCGGCGGCTGGACAACTCAGATCGCCATCGCAAATCTTTCCAATACGCCGCAAACGGTGACAGTGGATGTGTTCGGCAGCGACGGCACACTGGTTTCGACACTGGCGAACCAGCAAATTGCCGCGAACGGGGTCCTGAGCCTTTCGCAGTAAATCCAATACAAGTCAGAGAAAAGGCCCGAACAGCTGGCGGTAGGCATCGTCTGGAAAAGGCGCGCCGTGATGAGAGGAGCGCATCAGGTCGATGATGGCGGCATTCAGGGACAGGTTGATCGGTGTTTCGATGTCCACGGCCAGGACTACCGAGAAGCCCGGAAATTGCCGTCCGATCTTCTTCAAGAGCGAGCTGTCGAGCCGCGCGACGAGCGCAACCCGGACGGCGCGTTCGTCCCGCTCCAGAACCAGCGCCGATTCGGTGTTCTGTGTGGCGCTCCAGCCCTGCTTCAACAGGGTTTCGTGGGCTGCGCGAAGCACAGGTCCCGCGATATCGAAGGGCTGCGTTTTTCTTCGTTCCTGGTCGTACTGGCGGCGGCGCACGGGTTCGCTGAGAACGGAAAAAGCCTCATTGATTTCAGTCATCCTCGAAGCCGCGTCCGGCGTGGGATTACGGTCCGGATGGAACTCCATCGCGAGAATCCGGTATGCCTTGTGGACTTCTTCGAATGTCGCAACGGGTGTAAGCCGCAGCAAGTCGTAGTAATCGGAGGTCATCACTCGCCTCCCACGTAGCAGCTTCGATAAGCTTCACGCACGGCCAGCTCACCGGATAGAACAAGGTCGACGGCCTGGCGGGCCATCGAAACGTATCCCGCGCCGCGGGCGGCCTGCCGGATTTCCAGTTCCGATCCCTGGAGAATCGTGTTCCGCAGCCCGGCGTTGACTTCCATCAATTCGTAGATCCCCAGGCGGCTGCGGCTTCCGCTCGAATCGCACTCGGCGCAGCCGGGGCTCTGCCGTAATTGATTTACCTTGTTTTCATCGATCGACAAATGCTGCAGGTAGATCGGCCGCGGAAAGTCCGGCTCCGCGCAAGCCGTGCAATTCAACCGGACGAGTCTCTGAGCGACGACTCCGACCAGCGCAGATGCAAGAACACTCCTGTCCACTCCCAGTTCGCACAGGCGGAGCAACGCCGAGATCGCGTCGGTCGCGTGAAGCGTGGACATCACCAGGTGTCCGGTCATCGCCGCATGAAAAGCGGTGACGGCCGTATCGGAATCCCGTATTTCGCCGACCAGAATCACATCGGGATCCTGCCGGAGGATGGACCGCAAAGCCTTCGCAAAGGTGAGTCCGGTTTTCTCGTTGACCGGAACCTGGCTGACGCCTTCAACTTCATATTCGACTGGGTCCTCGATTGTGACGATGTTCATCGGCTCCTGCCGGATCTCGTTCACGAACGCATACAGGCTCGTGGTCTTTCCGCTGCCGGTCGGCCCGACCACCAAAAGCATTCCCTGCGGCCGCCGGATCAGGGCGTGCAGACGTTCTTCGACGCTGGATTGAATCCCGAGCTGCGACAGCGTCATCAGCCGGCGGCCTCTGCGTAGAATACGAATGACAATTTTCTCGCCCCAACGGGTCGGGAGCACGGAGACCCGGATGTCCATGCCGTTCGATTCTTCGGCCGCGATATGGCCATCCTGTGGAATGCGCCGCTCGCTGATGTCGAGCTTGGCCAGAACTTTGATGCGAACAACGAGGTTCTCGTGCATCCATTTGGGAACCTCCAGCGATTCGCGAAGAATCCCGTTTACCCGGTAACGGACTCTGGTAGCGCCCGATCCCGGCTCGATATGAACATCGCTTGCATCGGCCGCAGCCGCTTCCTGGAAAATCGTCTTTTGAATGCGCACGACCGGCGGACACTCTTCAGGCAGGCGCGGCTTGTCGCGCAAAACGACGGCGGGAAGTTGTTGTGTCATGTTCCTTGATTCTGGGGCCGGGGGAGGGCGAGGGCTTGATTATCACAACACGAGGACAGCCGAATTGCCACCTGAGAAACAATTCGTGGCATAATCCGCCCTTCATTCTGTTCACGATAGGAGAAATCATGCGTCGAATTGCTTTATTAGGCCTTGCCACGCTCTTCCTTGCGGGCGTGACATTGGGCGAAGACTTCTGGGTGAAGAAGGATTACACGCAATGGAGTGGTGAAGAGGTCAAAAAAATCATGACCGATTCTCCCTGGGCCAAGGATGTTGCCGCCAGCGTCCCGTCGAACCTCCTCCCGCGGCCGGCCGCAGCGGCTGTGGACCCTACGGCAGCACCGGCAAGACGAGGCCGCTCAGCCCCTGCAGACGGCGATAGCGCTCCTGCGGACGGTCTCGTCAGTCTTACGGTGTCCTGGCGGAGCGCGCTGCCTTTGCGCAAAGCGATCGTGAAAAGCCGCGTGGGCGCATCCAGCGAGATTCCGGAAGAAATGAAGCAGATGCTGAAAGACCAGGATGAATACGTGATTGCAGTCTCGGGGGTGCCTGCCAACTTGGCTCCATTCGTCCAGGATGCCCGTACGAAACTTTCGGCGCTCAAAATAGGCAAGAGGGCGCCGCTCATGCCGAAGAGCGTGGATTTCCAGAAGAAAACCCAAAGCATTGATGTCTTTTTCTCCTTTCCAAAGAGCGAGATCATCATGCTTGCCGATAAAGAAGTCGAATTTGACGTGGTTCTCGGGCCGATCAATGCGAAGCGGAAATTTACCTTGAAAGATATGGTGTATAACGGGAAGCTGGAGTTGTAGGCCGCATCCATGATCTACGACGTCACTGCGCCGATTTCGAACGCCATGCCGGTCTGGCCCGGCGATCCTCCGGTGCAGTTGACGCCGAAATCGCACCTCTCCGGCGACAAAACGCATACCGTGCATCTGACGTCGATCGAGATGGGCTCCCATACGGGCACTCATGTCGACGCGCCATTCCACATGATCGACGGCGCGAAGCGCCTCAGCGATTTCCCGCTCGACGTTTTTATCGGACCGGCCACCGTTTTCGAAATCCCTTCAGCACGCTCGGTTGGCCGCGCCGAATTGGAGCCCTTCAAGTGGGACGGCGTCGAGCGTGTTCTGCTCAAAACCGAAAACTCGAAACATTGGCAGGACGGCCGGTTCTACGAAGACTTTGTATACCTGGAACCCGATGGGGCGCAGTTCCTGGCCGATCGCGGCATCCGGCTGGCCGGAATCGACTATCTATCCATCGACAAGTTCAAGTCCGAGTCCCATCCGTCGCACTTTGTACTGCTGAAGAAAGACATCATCATCCTCGAGGGGTTGAATTTGAACGCCGTGCCGGCGGGCAGGTATCAGATGGTGGCCCTGCCGCTCAATCTGCAGGGCTCGGACGGAGCTCCGGCGCGCGTCATACTCACCAATTGAATATGAAAATTGAAAAAATCAAAGCGCGAGAGGTATTGGACTCCCGCGGCAACCCGACGGTTGAAGTCGATTGCGTGCTGGACAATGGCGTTCTCGGCCGCTCCATCGTTCCGTCCGGCGCATCGACCGGAGAACACGAAGCCCTTGAACTGCGCGACGGCGACAAGAAGCGCTTCCTGGGTAAGGGCGTCCTGAAGGCCGTGGCGAACGTCAACGACCTGATTGCACCGGCGGTCACCGGGCAGGACCCGACACTGCAGTCCCATATCGATCAGTTGATGCTTGCCATGGACGGCACGAAGAACAAATCGAAACTCGGCGCCAACGCCATGCTTGGCGTATCCATGGCAATCGCGCGGGCCGCCGCCCAGGCTCATGAGCTGCCGCTCTATCGTTATATCGGCGGCGTCAAGGCCAGCGTCCTGCCGGTCCCGATGATGAACATCGTCAACGGTGGCGCTCACGCCGACAACAACGTCGATATGCAGGAATTCATGATCATGCCGGTCGGCGCCACCAGCCTGCCGGAAGCGGTTCGGATGGGAGCCGAGGTCTTTCAGCACCTCAAGAAGATTCTTCACGACAGCGGCCACGGAACGGCCGTCGGCGATGAGGGAGGATTCGCGCCGAACCTGAAGTCCAACCAGGAAGCCATCGAACTCATCCTGAAGGCGATCGAAGCCGCGGGCTACAAACCCGGAGACCAGATCGCGCTCGCCCTCGACGCAGCATCCAGCGAGTTCTACGACAGGAACGGCAAGTACATTTTCAAAAAGTCCGATAAATCCGCCCGCACCGCCGCCGACATGGTGAAGCTCTATGCCGAATGGGTGAGCAAATATCCGATCGTCTCGATCGAAGACGGCCTCGCCGAAGACGACTGGGACGGCTGGCAGCTCCTGACCCGCGAGCTCGGAAAGAAAGTGCAGCTTGTCGGCGACGATCTCTTCGTCACGAATACCGAGCGCCTCGCCCGCGGAATGGGGATGGGCGTCGCCAACGCGATCCTGATCAAGGTGAACCAGATCGGCACCCTCACGCAGACGCTCGACGCCATCAACATGGCGCGGAAAGCGTCTTATGGAATCGTGATTTCACATCGCTCCGGCGAAAGCGAAGACACGTTCATTGCGGACCTGGCGGTCGCCACCAATGCCGGACAAATCAAAACGGGCTCGATGTCCAGGACGGATCGCGTGGCGAAATACAATCAGCTGCTTCGCATCAACGAAGAGCTCGGCGATGCGGCGGTATACGCGGGACGTGAAGCAGTGAAAATCGTCTAGTGCTTCTTTCGCTCTTCGACGATGGCCCTCAATTCCTTGGCTGCGAGGAGATCTTTTTCGCGTCCCATGGCTTCTTTCGCGGCTATCAGATCTTCGAGGGATATAACGTGGAATAATCGGCCCTCGATTTCGAAATCTTCGGCTCGTTCCCTCAACCGTCCGAAATCGCCAACGCCCAAAATGGAGGACAGTATATCGATGACGCCGACGTCAGTCTGCAAATACAGATTTTGTACCCCTCCGGCCTTAGGAAACTCTAGAAAAGAAAGCCGCTGAGGTGTCATCCGGTGCTTAGGATTCCAAGGACCCAGGATCGTCCGGAGCTTCTCCACCGTCTGATCGGAAAGCGCCATGCAAATATCCAAGTCACGCGTGACAGTGAAGAGCCATGTGTGACAGCGGCGTAGCCGCTGACGATTACAAACTCCAAACCTGAATCAACGAGTCGCTGCAGGATCTGTCTGAAGTGTTGCATCGCGAGTCATCCGCGCTTTTTCGAGTTCGAGGATCACATCCAGCGCCAGGTCGTGTTGCCGCCAGCGTTCCGCTGGAGACAGAGAGAGATTCAACTCGATCAAATTAACATCGAAGCCGGCGCAACGGGCCTCTTCAATTGCAGAACCAGTCGGCGAACTCATGACATTATTATCGCAGAGTCGCAGCCCGAATAGATTGGAAGTCGATATTGTCTCAACAGGATGTTCGGGCGTTGATTCAGCAGGAGCGGATCGAAGGGTCAGGTAAGGTCGAGCTTAAGCTGCAGTTTTCTGTACGTCCTGGTGATCGACAGCGTGCAAAACCCCACCGAAAATTGATCGTGCGAAGTACTTGACTGTATTGGAAAGCCCCAATAATAATTCTTGTGTGGGTATTCGCTGGCAACATTCTGTCGTCTTCGCGGTCTGCATTGCTCTTTTCGTATGTAGTATTCTCTGCACTTTTGCGGGAACGATCGGAGCGCAGAGCTTCGTCTTCCTGCCGGCCACTATTGCGGTCCTCTGTATCGTTCTTCTCTCTGTTCGCATTTGGGTCGCAACTGAATCGCCTGTCCGTCTGCTCCAGCCTGCGCTGAATTCTCTCTCCCCTCGCGCACCTCCTCAGGCCTAGCTCCCTTCACGAACTGACTTCAATAACAATTTAATTACGGGAGATTTCTATGGCACTGAGACTCTATCTGTCCATGTTTTCTTTGCTTATTGTCTTGGCACGTTTCATCGGCGTTGCACCACTCATGGCCCAATCGCAATCAACGCCGCCACTGATGTTTGAAGCGGCCTCAGTAAAGCGTAACGTTTCGGGGGACCGCTATTTCGGCGTCGATCTTCTTCCAGGTGGAAGGCTCTCGGCGAAAAACATGCCGCTCGGCTTCCTCCCTCTCGAGGCATACCAGGCCCCGTCCCTCCGAGTCGTTCCCACTGACGATTTCAAAAAAGCAGTCAGCCCTGAAATAAGGAATCGCCGGTACGATATCGAGGCAGTGGCAGAGGTAAATTCAATCCCGCCAGGTTCTTCGGCGAAGGTTCGAAACGAAAAGCTGCGCGTGATGCTTCAAAATCTTCTTGCCGATCGATTTAAGCTCGCCGTTCACCGCGAGGTCAAGAACGAGGCCGTGTATGCAATCGTGGTAGCGAAAGGCGGTCCTAAACTTAAAAAAGCTGCCATCGCAGAGCCCGATTGCTCGGATAAGGTTACAAGTCCACTCGACCCTTCTTCGTGTCATGTTCTCATCAGCGGGAGTGGGCAAGGACTCCACGGAGAAGCAGTCGACATGGCGGACTTGGCGAGAGCTTTGTTTAACGCCTTGGATCGTCCCATCGTCGACAGAACGGGGCTGAGTGGCCTCTGGAATATTCAAACTGGTGGTTGGGCCGACCCTCGGATACTGGCCCTGCCAACCAGGCCGGCGCAGAACGAACCACAACGGGCGGGGGACCTGGCTATTGCCGATCCTTCTCGTCCAACGTTATTTGCTGTATTCGAAGAACTTGGACTCAAGCTGGAGCCCCAAACAGCACCGATCGAAACTGTCTTCATCGATCATATTGAGCCGCCTTCTGAAAACTAAAGCGGCAGATGAGGCAAGTGGAATTCTGGTAGACCAAGTAACTTGACAGCTGTGGGATTCGGCGCCGGAGAATCACTGGCGCCGAGTCCCGGGCAGTTTTCCACAAAAAAAGCCGCAGATGATGCGGATCTTCATCATCTGCGGCTCTTTCAGGCTAGATCACCATACGCTGGACCGGCTGGCTCCAGTCGGTGACCGAAGGCGCGGACGTGGAACATATACGTCATGCCCGGGGTCAGATTTTCGACCGCTACCTGCTTTCGCGCAGTAGCGACCGTGATCTTCGTCCATACCGGCGCTGTCCCGTTCGTGGTTACCGGCGTGTACTCGAGTTCATAGTTACGCGCATTTGCCACCGGATCGTCGCTAGCAGTTCGCCGGCTTTGCCGTGATCGAGGCTGCTCACCAATATATGATCTGGAGATCTGGGGACAGACACCGAATTCCGACAAACTACAATTCGGTGTCTGTCCCAGAATCCCTAGGCCAGTGTCCTGCCGGTCCCGATGATGAACATCGTCAACGGCGGCGCTCACGCCGACAACAACGTCGATATGCAGGAATTCATGATCATGCCGGTCGGCGCCGCCAACCTGCCGGAGGCGGTTCGGATGGGAGCCGAGGTCTTTCACAACCTCAAGAAGATTCTTCACGACAGCGGCCACGGAACGGCCGTCGGCGATGAGGGAGGATTCGCGCCGAACCTGAAGTCCAACCAAGAAGCCATCGAACTCGTCCTGAAGGCGATCGAAGCCGCGGGCTACAAACCCGGAGACCAGATCGCGCTAGCCCTCGACGCGGCATCCAGCGAGTTCTGCGACAAGAACGGCAAGTACATTTTCAAGAAGTCCGATAAGTCCGCCCGCACCGCCGCCGACATGGTGAAGCTCTATGCCGAATGGGTTAGCAAATATCCGATCGTCTCGATCGAGGACGGGCTCGAAGACGACTGGGACGGCTGGCAGCTCCTGACCCGCGAGCTCGGAAAGAAAGTGCAGTTGGTCGGAGACGATCTTTTCGTCACGAATACGGAGCGACTCGCGCGAGGAATGGGGATGGGCGTCGCCAACGCGATCCTGGTCAAGTTGAATCAGATCGGCACGCTCACGCAGACGCTCGACGCCATCAACATGGCGCGGAAAGCGTCTTACGGAATCGTGATTTCACATCGCTCCGGCGAAAGCGAAGACACATTCATCGCCGACCTTGCCGTCGCCACCAATGCCGGACAAGACCGGCTCCATGTCGCGGACGGATCGGGTGGCGAAATACAATCAGCTGCTTCGCATCAACGAAGAGCTTGGCGATGCGGCGGTATACGCGGGCCGCGAAGCAGTGAGAATCGTGTAGCCGCAGATGACCGCGGCTACAGAGAGATAACTCTGAAATCCGGTATGCGATCGAAGTCCCTTCGGTTATCCGTTCCGATCGCATAGCCAAGTTCCAGCGCACACGCACCGATGATGAGATCCGCTAAAGGAAGCGTGATGCCTTTGGCGGCTTGTTCTCCGCCGACACGAGCAATGATTTCCGCCGTCGCCTGAGTAATGGAGTGCACCGGAATCTGTGCCTTCAACTCATCGACAAACTGACGGCGGTGTTGGCTGCGGCCGGGCGTGTTCGCTCGATAAATGCCGTGCGCCATTTCCGCAACCGTCAGCGCCGAGACAACAATCGGAACATCAGCGACGATAGGGACAGCCGCGCGAATGTTTCGAAGGACTTGCGGTGTGGTGAGTTTGGCGCGCTCGGCAGCAACGAGGACGCTTGAATCAAGCACTAGTCCACGGATGGCGGATTCCATGGCTCACGATGGCTCTGGATGCCTTCTTGTACATCCCGCGCAAAATCCTCATCGAGGACGGCATGGGCGCCGCTGGCTTCAAGAGCCGCAATCACTTCGGAGATCTTGCGGCCTTTGACTTCGGGAGCTTTGAGCACAGCGACGGGCCGATGGTTTTGCTCGATGATCACCTCGACGCCTTGCTGGACCTTTTCCAAAACGCCATGCAGATCGCGTGCAAGTTCTGTTTCGCTGATACGAACTGTACTCATAGCTTTGATGATAACGTGTGGAATTCGGGACAGAGAGCAATTTTCGCTTCGCGGTTCATTGTACACAATGGCGACGACGAGTTCCGGCTTTGCAGGAATAACGATCAGAATACAAATCCTCCGGCCGGCCTTGGGTGCCGAAACATCCGTTCCTTGTTTTTTGCGACAGGGACCGAAGGGCCTTCAGAAATTGGTTACGACACCGATTTTTCCCCTACGAAACTTCTGGGCAGGCTGTCCAGAGAGGTCTGGGAGTAGCTCGGCGTTATCCCGATCTTCCTTTTTCTCTATAGCTTTGCCGAGCTCGACGTCATGCGTGATCCGAACGCGCGGAGGACGTGACGAGTAGAGTTTATGTTGTGCGCTTTCAGCCATACTTGAACCTCACTGGGTTGTAGTATCTCGAAATTGCATCTGCCCTGACACCATTATTTTAGGATTATCGATGGGGGGAGGCTCTGCCATGCCGGACGTATGGAATACATCGATACTGGGAAAGGAGGCTCGCCGCATTGTTTCTGCTACGCTAAGTGGCATGTCGCCCCTGAAAATCATCTCTGCCGGTTTTCTGCTCTTCGGTTTCACGCAAGTTTTTGCCCAGACTCAGAAGGACATGCCGTCTTTCGAAGCGGTATCCATCAAGCCGTCCGCTCCCATGCCAGCGTATTTCATGCCGGGAACCCGGCTCGTTTGTCCGCTCTCCGGATGCGGTGGTCCAGGCACTTCCGACCCTGGACTGATAAGGTTCGCGGACATTTCTTTGAGACACCTGATCGAGACGGCCTATAGCGCAATGCCGTATCAAATTGAGGCTCCGAGCTGGCTCGATTCGGGCAGGTTCGATGTCGCCGCCACCGTTCCCCAAGGCGCGACACGCGGGCAGGCAATGCGGAGCGCGAGTTACAAAATTCGAGTTCAACGGCCAGAGCATAACGAAGTTTGCGGAGGTGCTGACATCACCGGCGGATCGTCCTGTTATCGACATGACCGGGCTCGCGGGAAAGTACGACATCCGTCTGGAGTTCGTTCCCGACATCTCAAATCCACACAGCGTCCCGGATCTGTTTACGGCGCTCACGGAGTAACTGGGGCTAAAGTTGGAATCCAGCAGGACGCCCGTCGACCCCCCTCTTTCAAAATAAATCGCCTTTGTGCCGGCAATCGCGACTATTCGCCGAAGCGCAACGAAGTGGAGCCGTCGGAATACTCTGAGTGTCGCTGCAAGATTTGCGACATCGGCCGCGCGCCAGGTTTTTCATCGACTGTTTCGTCCTGCCGGCCGCTTTGGGAAATCTTTCGCCCGCCAGCTTGATGTTTGGCCGGAAATCCAAATATTCGCCGGCACAATCGATTTGCAAGCTGCGAAATAAATACCGTTCGCACGTCAGACAATTGTTGGGGAAATCCGGCTTTTACCTTCTGCGCGCACCAAGGAATCACTGAATATATCGAACCTCGAGCAGATTTTCTGCGCTGCAGTCCGCCGGTCCAACGCCCTCCTGAAAATCGCGCCTTTCAGCTGCTTGCTGGAGCTGTCGGCGGCATTTCGGCCGTGTCGCTGGAAATCCGAATCGTCAGCCGGAAATTCAAGATAATCGCTGGAAATCCGGCGAAGTCCCGGAACGTCGGCGCTCGTGCGGGAAGTCTCAGATCTCCGGCCGAACATTTGAAGTTTCAGCGAGAGAGCTAACAATTCGGCCGGCGCTGTGATTTTCCGGCCGCCGGTTTCGTTTTCCGCTGAAGATATGGATTTTCGGCTGAAGATTGCGATTTTCCTGCGAGACTGTTTTCTTCCGCCGAACCTTTTATCCCTCAACTGAACTTTTCAATTTTCCCGATGCGCCCTCCGCGATCCGGTGAAAATTTAGATTGTCACGCGGCAATTCAAATCTTTGCCGCAGACGTTCGTCCTCCAGCGGTCGATTTGAATGTTCGCGCAGCTTTTCAATTGTTCCGTTGCGGTTTCGAATTTCCGGTGAAACGGCCAACGTTCGGCTGACGATTTGAATTTTTGGCTAGAGCGGCCGATCTTCGCGGATTGCTTTGAATGTTCCGGGAAACGGTTCAAACTTCGGCGACGATCAGCGAGATTATCAAAACTGGAACGTCAGATAATGGAGACGCCGTGGACGAAAGGCCCATTAACGATCCGGCAAATCCAGGAGCACGGGTTCGCGAAGCGGAAGCGGCCTGCCTACACCACAGTGCAGACGACGGTCTACCGTCTGGAGGCGAAGAGCGCGGTTCGCCGCGCCAGCAAGATCAGTAACGCGCACGTCTTTGAACCTGTCCTTTCCCGGGACGCTGCGGGCGGACGCCTGCTGGATGAGCTATTGAGTTTTTTTGGAGGCGGGCTCCAGCCGGTGATTGCGCATTTGATCGAGTCGGGCAAGTTTACGGCTGAGGATGTGAAGCAGGCGGAGAAGACGTTGCGTGACTTCGCGAAAAGGGAGAAACCGAATGAATTCAGGATGGCTCTCCGCAGTAGCAAATCACCTGTGGCAATCCACGCTCGTCACGCTGTTGGCAGGGATGCTGGTTTTGCTGGTCAAAACGTGCGGAGCGCATGTCCGCTACTGGATATGGTTCGCTGCATCCGTGAAATTCCTCGTGCCGTTCTCTCTCCTGATCGCCCTGGGAAGTGGGGTGAAATGGCGGTCGGCTCCGCCTATCGTGGCATCTGCTTCCGTGGCTATAGTGGCCATCACGTGACGGCGCTGAACGCCTCCGCCTGGCTACAGCGCAGCCGGCAGCGGAGCCGCGCTTGACACTTGCATTGCCCCGCCCTACGCTGAAACCATGATGACCGTAAAAATTGACCTTCCCGACGATCAGGCTGCCGCGTTGCGGGCAAAAGCTGCTGCGCAGGGTCTCAGTCTGGAAGAGTGGTTTCGCGCTCTCGCAGAGCGATCCGGCTCCCCGAATCCGGGCCAAAATGGGCGTGATACGAGGGCTATTTGGGATGTGATTGCCGAGAATATGAAGAATGTGCCCCCGGAAGATCTCGCCGCGCTTCCGAAAGATGGCGCCAGCCAGATTGATCACTACCTTTACGGCCATCCCAAGAGACCGTAGTGAAGGCTGTTTTTGCCGATACGTTTTATCGGGCGGCGCTGACCAGCACCGACGATAACGCCCACGATCGCGCACTTGCCGTCAGCCGCTCCCTGCAGCCGGATAAAATCGTAACGACCGACGAGGTCTTAAATGAATATCTCGCCTATTTCTCCAATGCCCGCCCGAGTGTCCGCGCCCAGGCAGGAAAAACCGTGGCCGATCTCCTCGTAAATCAGCTGGTGGTTGTTGTTCCGCAGAGCCGTGAATCCTTTTTGGCAGGCCTTCAGCTGTACCGGGCACGACCCGACAAGGGATACAGCCTGACGGATTGCATTTCGATGGTGACCATGCGCCGGGAAAGCCTTATGGACGCTCTCACCAACGACCGGCATTTTGAGTAGTGAACGGGACTGCGTCGGCGACGACGATCACACCGGCCGTTCGGCCTTCCGGTTTCGGTCCATTTCGCGGATCGTCTCAAGATCGTGTTCAAAATCTTCAATCGTAAACTTCTCGACTCGATGCTGCTTCAAGAAGGCATCCAGCTCAAAACGGGAGGACATCCCCAGCAGCATGCGAAGTTGGTGACCCGTCATCCGCCTCTCCCGGTATGCTTCGAGCGCGAGGGCTTCCAGCGCGGCTCGGGAAGCTTCCTGGCCGCGAGGTATCAAAGGCGCGGCCAACTCGTCAGGAATTGAAATTACGATCTGCATGATTTCAAATTATCACAGAAGCTCGTTTACCTGCAGGTTCCGCTGATCTCTAACCTCGGAACCTTCATCGCAAGCCATAATCGCAACAACTTCCAGACGACCACACCACCACCGCTTGTATAGCTACAGCTCCCTGCGGGAACCGGCAGCCACAAAAAAAGAGGAACCCGGCCAGAGTTCTCAATTACTTGAGAATCGGCCGGGTTCCTTTAGAAACGAACTAGACGCAGATGATCGTCGAGATCGGACTCCAGTCGGAATAACCGAGCACGCCCAGGGCCTGCACCTGGAACCCGTAAATCGTGGTTGGTGTCAGACTGGAGATCGTGATCGGCTTCTGAATGGTGGCTGCCGGGACCGTCGTCCACGCACCGGGCGTCGTTCCGTTCATTACCGCATAACGGATGAAGTACGACTTTGCGCCGGCTTGCGCTTTGACAGCGACGACAATCTGACCGGAATTCACGCCGAAATCCAAATAACGGAATGTCGGAGCGCCTACCGGTTGAGGAGCGGACTTACCGGTTGGCTTCGCGGTAAAACCACTCGCCGAGAAAATTACCGGATCGTCGTTGGACACGTTCTGGACCCACAGCGCAAGCAGGTTGAGATCTTGAATGACCAGCTTGCGTTGCTTCATAACCACTGCTTTCGCAGTCTTTCCGCTATCCATTGCGGCGAGGACCGCTTCGGCCAGTGTGTTACCGGACGCATCCAGCGACGCGGGGTCGATCGGCGGGTTCGGGAAATATACCGGATTACCGCCGATTCCCGTAGCCACGTGATGCGCCGTGTTGGCCAACGTGTTGGAATCGAGCTTACCGAAGCCGGTCACCGCTTTAAGCGATGAGGGCTTCTTGTTTGTAGTAGCCGACTGCGGAGTGGACGTCGTGATGGACGTTGAGGCCGCAGCCGAGGTCGTGGACGGCGTGGAAACCGTCGTGTTCAGATCATTAGTGGACATGGGACACCTTCCTTTCGAATATTCAGCGGACGGAAGCAGAAACATTCCGTTCATTACACTCACCGCTTACGGTTAACGGTTTTGCCGCCGGATAGACACTCCGGTGACGTTAATTGAGGCTTCGCCCTATCGCATGAGGTTTCGCGCTATCGCGCTTACGCTCCGCGCGGGCTCGCGCTTCGCGATTGGAGCAGAAATTGCCTTAAATCGGCGCTCTCTCTTCTCTAAAGTCGACAAACTCGGTTACAAATTGCCGGAACTGACTGATAATGCGCGACATCCCAACACGAAAGGCTATTTATGGACAAAAGAGAGCGGCAACGTCAGATCGAGCAGGATTCTGTGCGCGACGGCTGTGTTCGATGGTGCCAGAACACCGAATACCAGGACGCGACCGACACCAGGCCATACCGGAATTTGCTGGGGATCGTGTTGACGTTGCTCGCGGACGCCATCCGTGCCGAACAGGAGATCCTGAAGACGTCTAAGAAGACGCTTCCCGCCTGGGGACTGGCTCTG
>DASXLG010000217.1 GCA_036496425.1 Terriglobia bacterium
GGCCAAAAAGGCCGGCGGATTGGATTGAGACTATTGCTATGTGGACCTAGGATGTCACACAGGCAAACTAGTCTGGACGCCTAATACAACTATGGTCGATCTCAAGATCTCGATTCCGCTTTACGAAGGTCCGCTCGATCTTTTGCTGGATTTGATCCGCAGGCAAAAGCTCGATATATACGACATTCCGATTGCGAAGGTCACACAACAGTATCTGGATTACCTCCATGTCATCGAAGAGATGGACGTGGACGTGGCTTCGGAATTCCTCCTCATTGCGGCCCAGCTGATTTACATCAAATCGCGGATGCTGTTGCCGCCGGATCCCGATGCTCCTCCTGAAGAGCAGGAAGATCCGAGAGCCGAACTGGTTCGCCGGTTGCTCGAATACGAGAAGTTCAAGAACGCTGCACAGATGCTATACCAGCGGGAGATGATCGAGAACGCCACCTGGTCGAATCCCGGCGACGCCGGAATCGAGAGCTCCGAACTCGAGCCGGAATTGAACGTGACGCTGTGGGATCTGCTGATGTCCTTCCGGGACGTCGTCAAACGGGCCGAAGAGCGGCCGCTGATGCAGCTTCATCGCGACGAATTCTCAGTCGAGCAGATGATGGCCTATCTGTTCGAAAAGATTATTTCGGCGCAGGGCCCCGTGGCGTTGACCGAGGTTTTACCCGAAATCACTTCGCGCCGCGGTTTGATCACGGCGTTTCTGGCGGTGTTGGAGCTGACCCGGCTTCACGCCATTTTCTTGAGACAAGACAAAGCTTTCGGAGAAATAACGGCTCGAGCGAATCCGGACTATGAATTATCAAAATCTTTCAGCCCTGCTTGAGGCAATTGTTTATCTTGCGAAGGAGCCCGTCAGCCTTGACGCGATTCACAAGGCTTTGCCGGATGTGGACCGCGCCGAACTGAAGCAAACGCTCGATGAATTGATCGAGCGGTATCGCGTGCCGGAGCGGGGAATTGAAATCCGTGAAGTGGCCGACGGGTACCGGTTCTCGACCAAACCGGAACACCACGAGGTCCTGAAACACTTCATCAAAAGCCAGATTCCGCCCACACGTCTGTCCCTGGCTGCCCTGGAAACGCTGGCGGTCATTGCCTACAAGCAACCGGTCACTGTTCCCGAGATCCAGGAGATCCGCGGCGTCCAGGCCAGTGGCGTTATCAAGACACTCCTCGACAAGAAATTTGTTGCGACATCCGGCCGCAAAGAAGTGCTCGGCCGTCCCATCCTGTACAAAACGACGAAGGACTTCCTCATCCATTTCGGACTCAAAGATCTGAGCGATTTGCCGAGCATGGAAGAATTTGAAGAGTTGATCAAGAACCAGGCCGCCGCAGAGGAAGAAATCCCGGAAGAAGTCTGAGGTCGCATTAACACCCATGTCCGAACACAAAGCAACCATCAAGTGGAAGTTTTCTGAAGGTGATTTTCTGAAAGGCAGTTACTCGCGCGAACATACATGGACGTTCGACGGCGGTATGACGGTAGCCGCCTCCTCCTCGCCCGCCGCTGTGCGCGTCCCCTTTTCCAATCCGGCGAATGTCGATCCGGAAGAGGCATACGTGGCTTCGCTTTCGAGCTGCCACATGCTGACGTATCTGTACGTCGCGTCGCGCAAAGGGTTCGAGATCGACAGCTATGAAGACGAAGCCGTCGGCGTCATTTCCAAGAACGAGCGCGGCATTCCCTGGGTGAGTGTCGTCACTCTGCATCCCCGGATTACATACAGCGGCTCCAAGACTCCCACTTCCGAGGAAGAGGATTCCCTCCACCACGCGGCGCACGAACAGTGCTTCATCGCGAATTCCGTGAAAACGGAAGTTAAGGTGGAACGCATCTGATTTCGGGCTGTTTGCCAGATGACATTAGAATGTAAAGATGCAGGAACGTCTTCAGAAGATTCTGGCGCATGCCGGTGTAGCCTCGCGAAGGCATGCGGAAGCAATGATCACCGGTGGCCGTGTCAGCGTGAACGGCCACATCATAACAGAGCTTGGGTCTAAGGCGGATTCGGCCGAAGACGTCATCAAAGTTGACGGCAAGAAGCTTCGGTCGGCCCAGCGTCATGTCTACGTCCTTCTAAATAAGCCGAAAAACGTCATGTCGACCTCGAGCGATCCGCAGGACCGTCCGACGGTCGTGGAGTACGTGAAAGGCAAGATCAAAGAACGCGTCTACCCGGTCGGGCGCCTCGATTTTGCTTCTGAAGGCCTGTTGATTCTGACGAATGACGGTGAGTTCACGAAGCTCATGACCAAGGCCGGTAACATCCCGAAGGTCTATTACGTCAAAGTGGCGCATCCTCCAGATGAACGGGACCTGGAACGGTTGCGCCGCGGCACCTACATCGATAAGGAGCGGCTGGCGCCGTGCGCGATCGAACAGCTGAAGAGCGGCGACAATCCCTGGTTTGCAGTGACGCTGCACCAGGGCAGAAACCAGCAGATCCGCCGCATGTTTCAGTCGATCGGACACCCGGTCGAAAAGCTCCGCCGGGTCCGGATCGGCTCTCTCGAAGACGAAAAACTGAAGCCGGGCGAGTGGCGATTCCTGACCGAGCACGAGGTCGCGGAATTCCAGCGGGAGTTCAAAAAATGAGTTTTGAGGAAGCGATTCCGCCGCACATCCAGCGCATACCCGGATACAAATCGGAGAATCCCGCGGAACAGATCGAACGTGAACTCGGCGTGAAAGTGGTTCAGCTCGGTATGAACGAGAACCCCTTCGGACCTTCGCCGAAGGCGGTTGAAGCCGCGCGAGCCTACATGGATCAGGTTGCGCCTTATCCCGACGATAGCGGATTCTTCCTCCGCCGGAAGCTCGCTGAACATTACAAGATTTCGATGGATGAACTGGTCATCAGCTGCGGCTCCAGCGATATTCTCGCAATGGCGTTTCACGCAGTTCTCGCTCCCGGAGCCGAAGTCTTAACCGGTGAAGCGTCATTCATCGTGTATTACCTGTTGGCCGAGATGCTGAACATGCCGATCGTACGCGTACCGATGAAAGACTACGCCTTCGATCTGGATGCCATGGCCGAACGCATCACGTCTCGAACCGCTCTGGTCGTCCTGGCAAATCCGAATAATCCCACCGGCACCATCATTCGCCGGAAGGAACTGGACGCCTTCATCAATCGAATACCGGACCGGGCGCTCATCGTTCTGGACGAAGCCTATTTCGAATACGTCAAGGAGCCGGACTACCCGAACTCGCTGGAATACGTTCGTGCCGGCAGGCCGGTATTGATCCTGCGAACGTTTTCCAAGGTGTTCGGGCTTGCGGGTCTGCGGATCGGCTACGGAATCAGCACCCGGAGCGTGATTGATACCTTGTACAAAGTCCGCATGGCTTTCAATACCAGCAGCGTCGCGCAGGCCGCGGCGATTGCGGCCTGGGACGACCACGCGCACGTCGAAAAAAGCGTCTCGTTGAATCACCAGGAAAGGGAGTTTCTCTACAACGAACTGTCCCGCCGCGGTGTGAAGTACGTGCCGTCATTTGCGAACTTCGTGCTGGTCGATGTCGGGCGGCCGGGAAGGGAAGTGACGACAGCTTTGCTCAAGCACGGAATCATTGTCCGTCCGGCATGGGGTTGTCCGACATGCATGCGCGTATCGGTAGGAACCCGCGAGCAGAATCAGAAATTCCTGAGCGCATTGGACAAGGTCCTATGACTATCCAGGAGATTCTGGAAGCGTATAAAACCATCGCCGTCGTGGGGTTGTCCTCGCAAACCTGGCGGCCGAGTTACTCGGTTTCGCGTTACATGCAGAGCGTGGGCTATCGCATTATTCCGGTGAATCCAAACGAGCGGGAAGTGCTTGGCGAGAAGGCATACGCTTCACTCGACGAGGTGCCGGATCCCATCGAAATCGTCGATATTTTCCGGCGCCCCGAATTCGTCCCCGATATTGTCGAGGCGGCGATCCGCCGGAAAGCTCGCGTCATCTGGATGCAACAGGGAATCATCCATGAGGCCGCAGCCGAGCGCGCCCGGTCCGCAGGGCTCGAAGTGGTGATGGATCGCTGCATTCTGGTCGAACACCGCAGCAATTTCGCTTAGCTTCATCCTGGCAGGTGTGGCCGTGGCCGGTCGTCAGGCAAGGATCGTCCGGTTCCGGTCTACGACATGCTGCGTCGAGCGCTTCCTGCGGCTCACTCGAGAGCGGACTTACGAAGACCGCCATAACCAAAACCACAACCAGGACCGTCGGAAACGAAGGCTCGCAAGACCAAATAGAAAGACGTTAAGGAGAAGTAAGACTGCTGCGGCGATGGTTGTTATTTCATATTCAGTCTAGTCATCCAGGGCTGATCGTCGCAACAGCTTCAAACCAACGCAAACCGGCTCAACGCGGCTGCCCTCACCCCGTCACAATATTCAGAAAATCCGCAACCTTCACCATACGGATGCCCTCGTAGCTTCCGCGCCTCAAGAAATCTCTATCGCCCGAAACGATATATTCCGAACCGGCTTCGACTGCACATTCCAAAATCCGATTGTCAGGCGGGTCCTCAATAATCACGTTCAGGGTTTGCTGAGGCACAACACTTCGAGCGGTGGCCTCCATCGTAGCCCGTGCACCTTCTAGCCGCGCATCCGACCAGCCGAACTTCCGCTTCAGCACGCCAAGTGTTTCTGCGATGATTTCCTCAGAAACAGCAAGATCAATCTCACCATCGCGGCCCATTTCTAAGAGCGAGAAAGCCTCGCCGCCGTATTGCAGAGCGGAAATGTACGTGGAGGTATCCAGGGTCGCGGAGGGCACTTATCTGCTGCGTTGTTCGTGGCGGTATTCTGCGATGGCTTTATTCGCGACGGCATCCACTTCGTCATCCGTCAAGTTGCCACGGCGGGCATCACCCTCGCGCTTGAGCTTGTCCATCCACCGCCGGCCAATGTCACGCTTTACGGCTTCGGCAATCAGCTCTTCCGGGCTCTTCTGCTCGGCTTGCGCCGCATTCTCAACCGCGGTGCCCAGATCGTCCGGTAACTCCACTTTGAATTCCTTCATAACCGCCTCAGCATCATTATACGATGGCAACAGTAGCCTGCCATACGGGTGAGTCGAATCGAGGCTCGCCTGCCAGGGTCAGAGCAGGCGCGGTTCGGCGACAAGACCTATGTCGCGCAGGGCGATTTCATACAGAAGCGGTTCCGCGTTAATTCTCCGATGACCGCTCGACCGCACAAGAAGCTTTGCCATGCGAGCCTGGACGTCCGAATATTCGAATGGTTCGGCGCCAGCGGCAAACGGATTACAGACACGGCAGACAGCATTGAGATCCAGAGAGCCCGTCGTCGCGTAAACGCCGGGAGCGTAAATTCGCCGCCGCAGCCATCAAGAGCAACCTCGGAAGCGAGCAGGTTTCGTTGGATCTTCGCCCTGCCCACGATTTGCCGACAGGAACGTTCCATTCCGACTGTTATTGAAGTTGGCATTTCGGCCCCTTCAAAGACTCCCTGATCGTCGGCGGTCCAACTTGGATCAACAAGATGTAGGAAGGATAAGAGATGCCTGCCGAATGCCGTATAAAACGGATTATGTAAATTTTCGGCCACAGGGCGGATAAGCCAGCAGCTTTCCGGTCGAGTTCCGGGAATGACGAGGCACGAAGCGGATATTGGAGCGGATGGCGCAGGATTTTAGACGAGCGGTTCCCCTTGAGGGCTCAGTCGACGTCGTTTGGTGTGGATTGGGCTGCCGCAGGTCTTAGGGGTGGAGCGCGGGTGGGCAGGCCGAGGCATTCGAGAATCTTCCGCGTGTTTTCCGGCGGATGAATAGCGGCAAGAATCCGCAACCGCCCTTTGCAGTGTCCGCATTCGAGGACGTCCAATTCGAAAACCCTGGCCATCAATGCAGCCCATTCATAATTGGGCCGGCGCTTCTTGGCACTTTCGCTCTCTCCACAACCACAGGCGGGCCGCGTTTCGACCGGAGGAGGAGGCGCCGGTACAATCGACGCACGCCACTTCGCTGCCGGAGCCAGTACACCGTGAAATCGCGTCAGATTCAACCGCGGCGCGGGGATTAAAACGGCCAGTTTTTCCAGGAGTTCCTGAGGTTCGAACGTCACGTGAGTGGTTCCGTTCCGCCACGGTGTTTTCAACCGGTAGCTCAACCGGCCGTCCGGCAGTTGCTCCAGCCGCTCGGTGGCGACGGGTGGACGCGAAGCATACTTGCACAACCGTTCCAGGCCTTTGCGGTCTTCAGCGCGAATTCCGACTCCCGCATGGACACTGAACCCTGACACCTGCGCACAGCGCACGGTCCCGGACTGGAAGCTCTCATCCTCTCCGGAATCCATTACTGCGGTAGTCTGCCCTATGGTGTTCACGCGCCGCCCGGCATTAGGGCCTGTCGCGATCCGTCCCATCATCGAGGCATTGTAGAGGGCTCCGAGCTCGGGCTCCTCGATCTTGTCTTCGCTTTCCTGCGTCTCCATTAAAACGGCGGCGCGTTCCGCAACGCGCGCCGCGACGGCCATGACGTCACTCTTGTCGGGAGGACGCAGCGGATAGAATCCTGGAACCTCACCTTCCTCCGCGGCATAAACCCCGTCGAAAACGAGAACATGGAAATGCGGAGTCAAATTCAGGGCGGATCCGAATCTCTGAATGAAGGTTACTGCGCCGCACTGTCCTCCCGGAATGCCGTATTCCCGCGCACTGTCTGCTGCAGGGCACGACTGCAACCTGACGCGTGTGCTCTGCCTGCTGCAGGACGCGTCTGCAACTTGAAACTTGTGCTCTGCCTGCTGCAGGGCACGACTGCAACCTGAAACTTGTGCTCTGTCTGCTGCAGGGCACGACTGCAACCCGAAACTTATGGACTGTCTGCTGCAGGGCACGGCTGCAACCTGAAACTTACGGACTGTCTGCTGCAGGCCGCGTCTGCAACCTGAAACTTATGGGCTGTCTGCTGCAGGGCACGACTGCAACCTGAAACTTATGGGCTGTCTGCTGCAGGGCACGTTTGCAACCTGAAACTTGTGAACTGTCTGCTGCAGGGCACGTCTGCAACCTGAAACTTGTGAACTGTCTGCTGCAGGACGCGTCTGCAACCTGAAACTTATGGATTGTCTGCTGCAGGGCGCGACTGCCACCTGAGACTTATGGACTGTCTGCTGCAGGCCGCGTCTGCAACTTGAAACTCATGGACTGTGTG